>VBAS01000198.1 GCA_005882975.1 Bacteroidota bacterium
GTACCGCTAATTATAGTTACCATCAAAATTTTTACACGGCATTAACAGCTCAGCAAGATACCACACCGCAAAAAAACAGGAATGCTCTTATAAAAAATCCTTCAATAAATGCTGCTGATACTTTAAAAAGGGATTCTGCAAATGCTTTAATTGATACTTCTATAATAAAGGTCGACACCTTTGATCTGAAACTTTCAAAAGATTCTCTTGATGCGCCTGTAAACTATGAAGCGGCAGATTCTGTTGTGATTCTTGTAAAGGATAAAAAAGTAGTGCTTTATGGAAAAGCAAAAACAAATTATAAAGACATTGAACTAACAGCTCCAAGAATGGAGCTTAACCAGGAAACACAAATTCTAACTGCTGTAAAAAGTGTTGATAGCACCGGTGATCTTATTGACCGGGCACATTTCACACAAGGGGAAAATAAATTTCAAAGTGATACGATCAGGTATAATTTTAAAACGCAAAAAGGACTTACAAAAAATACCTATTCAATGCAGGGAGAAATGGTGTTATTTGGGGAAAAGGTAAAAAGGGTAGGAGATGTTGTGTATTCCAGAAGAGGTGTTATTAGTACGTGCAATCTGGACGATCCTCATTTCGGTTTTCGCTATGATAAAATAAAAATTATTAATAATAAAGTTGCGATCACAGGTCCTATTCACCCGGAGTTTGAAGGCGTACCGATCCCCATTTATTTACCTTTTGGATTTTTTCCAATAAGCAGCAAAAGACATTCAGGGATATTGGCTCCCAGTTTTACCGCCAATGAAGATTTTGGTTTAGGGCTTGAAGGTTTGGGATACTATAAAGTGTTGAGCCCATATTTTGATGTAACGACCAGAGCCAATATTTATTCTTATGGAGGATGGACATTTAATGTAGTGCCTACATATAGAAGAAGATACCGGTACCAGGGTCAAATGAATTTCAGTATTCAAAATACCAAATACAATTTTAAAGGCGATCCTGATTATTTGGTAAACAAGAGTTACCAGATCATGTGGAGTCATTCATCTGATAGTCGTGCAAGACCCGGCACAACTTTTTCAGCAAATGTAAATGCGGGTTCCACTACCTATAATCAGTATGTTCCTAACAATGTCAATAAGAACTTTCAAAACCAGTTAGGATCTTCTATTACTTATGCAAGAACATTTAAAAACTCTAATTTAACTGTTAGCGCAAACCATAATCAGAATAACCAGCTTCACCTGATCAATTTGAATTTACCGGATGTAAGTTATACGGTCAATACGATTTATCCATTTCAAAGAAAAGAGCTTATCGGTACGCCAAAATGGTATGACAAGTTGGGGATCGCCTACAGTGGAAATGTAAGAAGCCAGGTCTCATTTTATGATACGGCATTCCACTTTGGAGATCTTATAGATACATTGCAATGGGGTGGCAAACATAATTTCCCGCTTACTCTTTCCCTGCCTCCATTGTTTGGCGGAAAAATTCTTGTAGCGCCAGGCATATCGTATGAAAATACATGGATCGCTCAAAAGTTCAGGAGAAGCTGGAACTCTTCATTGTCAAAAATCGATACCACAATTACCAAAGGATTTTTTGTTGATCATCGGGCAGCTTTTAGTCTTGGACTCAACACAGCTTTGTATGGCACTTTTAATTTTAAAGGATCAAAAGGGGTTTCCATAAGGCATGTGGTTCGGCCTCAAATGAGTTTTAGTTATTCTCCATCATTGTCAAAATCGCATTGGTACAAAACCCAGGTTGACGCTACGGGTAGGGTAGAAACATTTTCAGAATTTGAGGGAAGTCTTTTTGGCTTTTATGGGCAGGAGGATTTTGGAGGGTTAAGCTTTGGAGTGGATAATAATCTTGAGATGAAAATGAGATCAAAAAAAGACACAACTGCTGAAAAGAAAAAGATCCGCTTGCTTGATGGGTTCGGGTTTAATGGCAGTTATAATTTGATCGCCGATTCATTAAAGCTTAGCAATATTAATTTTTATTTGCGCAGCACACTATTTGATAAAATTAATATAACGGCCAGCACTATTTTGAATCCTTACCAGGCTGATTCAAACGGAAGACCTATAAATAAATATGCATGGCAGGCAGATAAGTTTAGTTTAGGAAGATTTACAAGCGGCAGTCTTTCTATGTCAACAGATTTTCAAAGCAAACCAAGGGATGAGAAAAAAGAGCAGGAGCGAAAACAAACAGAACAAAAACTGTTAAATGATCCGCTATTAGGCGTTGATGCGCAGAGCCAACTTGATTATATGCGGCGTAACCCGGCTGACTTTGTTGATTTTAATATGCCGTGGCGCATAAGCCTTGGCCTTAGTGTTTTCTATACGGAGAGACTCAAAGCAGATTACAGCGGATTTGAAACTGAATTCAGCAGTAACTTGAATTTCAATGGCAGTTTTTCGCTGACACCAAAATGGAATTTTTCAATGAATGGATATTATGATTTCGATACAAAGAACCTGCAGACGTTTACCATGAGCATTGCCCGGGAAATGCATTGCTGGCAATTATCAATTAATGTTACCCCGGTTGGACCATACCGTTATTTTAGTTTTACCATAAGTCCTAAGTCGGGAATGTTGCAGGATCTGAAGGTCAATCGTACAAGATATTTCACCAGCGATTAATGAAGGTTATTTACATAATGGTCTTTCATTATAGCAAACACTTTTTCTTTTAACTCTGAAGAAGATCCGGTCGGATTTATCCTGACTGCAGGCAAAAAGTGTATTTCCAATTTATGTGGCCAGAAATAAAAAGGTTTACCCATTGGTAAAACTTTTTTTGTATTGAACATGATCGCAGGAATAATAGCGCATCCGGTGTCTGCGCTTAACTTAAATGCACCATCATGAAATTTTTTTAATGGTTCTGCAGTTCTGTTTCTTGTGCCTTCGGGATAAATGCTCATGTGCATTCCTTTATTAAGTACGTCTTTCATCTTTTCAAAACTTCTTCTTCTGCTTGATTCACTTTTCCTGTCAACCAACACGGAACCTTTCATATAAAAAAAGCCAAACAAAGGAATTTTTGCAAAACTGCTTTTGGCGATCGTTTTATTTGGTCCGGGAATATATGGACATGAGAGCGGAACATCCATCAATGAATTATGATTGCACGTAACAACATATGTTTCGCCGGGCATAAAATTTTTTGTGCCTTTCACTTTTATAGGGCAACCAACAAGATTCAGCCACACGTTCATCCAAATCCTTGCGATCTTTATAAAAATATCCTGTCCTTTTGGCTCGGGTATAAGCCAGCATACCATTGATGGAATAAAAATGATCAGGAAGGTAATGAGAAAAGTGACCAGTGCCCATAAAGCAAATACACGACCTAATATTTCTTTTATGATTTTCATTCTGAATATTGAAAAGAACTTATCTCTCTGAAAATTGAGTGTTTGATTTTTGGCCATTCACCCCCCAATATGCTGAAATAAACAGAATCTCTTCTTCGGTCCAATGGCATTTGCATATGACTGCGTAATACACCTTCTTCTTTTGCGCCGATCTTTCTCAGACCTTGTTTGGCTCTTTCATTCAGGTTGTCGGTTTTTATTTCCACTCTTTCCCAATCAAGCACATCAAATACATAACTAAGCATGCAAAATTTTGCATGGAAATTTATTCCTGTGCCCTGGTAATGTTTAGCGAGCCAGCTCCAACCGATCTCAATTCTTTTATCATAATAAGAAATGCTGCCAAGACTTGTGCTGCCGCAAATTTCGTCTGTTGCTTTTTCAATGATCGTAAATGGAATTCGTTTTCCTTCTTCTCTTTCTTTCAGCGCAACTTCTACCCACCGTTGCAATTCAGCAGAGTTATTTAAAATAAGAAAGTAAAATACCTCCATACGGATGCATCGTTTGTAATACGTGCAAAAGATGAAATATCCTCTTGCTGCATTGGACGAAGTATTACTTTGTCTGTTTCTAGTTTTAAAGTTTGAGGAATTGTCATGGTGGCAAATGTAGTATAGATACTAGTTACTTGACGCTGGATACTGGATGCCAGATACTGGATGCTGGATACTGGATGATGGATATTTTATAGTGGATAGCGAATCAGATGCTTGAATCTAGTATCTAGCATCCAGTTCACAGTCTCCAATCGATCGGGTCTATACCATTCTTACTAAGCCATTCATTTGCCTTTGAGAAATGTTTGCACCCAAAAAAACCAGCATGTGCAGATAATGGCGAAGGATGTGCTGCCTTTAGAATTAAATGTTTGGTTTCGTCAATTAAAATTCTTTTCTCCTGTGCAAATTTTCCCCATAATAAAAAAACGACATGTTCTTTTTCTCCGGATATTTTTTTAATAACGGCATCAGTGAATTCGGCCCACCCAATTTTTGAATGACTCATTGGTTCCCCTGCACGAACAGTAAGTGATGCGTTTAATAAGAACACACCTTGCTCCGCCCAATGTGTAAGATTGCCATGATTTGGGATTGGAGCTCCAACATCTTCATGTAACTCTTTAAAAATATTTATCAAAGAAGGTGGAGGTGGAACGCAGTTTTGTACTGAAAAACATAGACCGTGAGCTTGTCCGGCTCCGTGATAAGGGTCTTGCCCTAAGATCACCACTTTTACCTGATCGATGGGTGTAGTATCAAATGCATTAAAAATTTGTGAGCCGGGTGGATAAATGGTCTTGTTTTGAGTTTTTTCTGTTTTTAAATGAAGAACGATCTGCTGAAAATAGGGTTTATCGAATTCTGATTTAAGAATTTCCTTCCAATGAGGCTCTATTTTTACATTCATCAGTGATTTGCTTTGGGGTACAAACATAAAAAACTTATTTTTGCCGCCATTCTAAAAAAACGGCTCAGTTCTTATGTGATTTTTTGGTCCATAAAAGTGAAGTTCTTATTTGTTTATTTTATTGGTCCGGTAGCTCAGTTGAATAGAGCAATTGCCTTCTAAGCAATAGGTCATTGGTTTGAATCCAATCCGGATCACGATAAAAAACCTGTAACAAAATGTTACAGGTTTTTTTTATATCAATGTAAAAGATCAATCCAATTCCCCGACCGCTACTATTTCAAATGGTAAGTTCCAGGTTAAAACTTCAGGTTGAGTATTTGCATGAGCAGCTCGCCATGAGATCAAGGTCAAGCTGATTCTTGGTATACCTACTACGTGTAAGAAATCTCCTTTTTTTAGAGTCTTGGCTTTATCATATAATGAAGAACCCTTGACAAAAGCTACTCTTAACTTGTGAGTGATAAGATCACCCTGGTCTTCATCTTGTGGATCAAAATCCGAATTATAGATAGTACAAAAAGCGAAAAGACCATCACTTACTACAAGGTTATCAGTATTATTGAATTTAAGCCAGAAATCAACATAATTATAACCAATACCATTTGTCTCGATCGTTATTGTTTTGGCTGTTTGTTTGATCTTGCATCTCAAATTTGAATATCTACTGAATGCATCTTCTGCATCCTTATATGTATAGCCATTTATCTTATGTAATGAACTTGAAAGATCAATTGTGTCAATTTGGGTTGCAGGATGTATTTCAAAAACATGCGGCGGATTTGTATTTTCAATTTCAATATTCGTTTTTCCCTGTTTAAATGCTTCAATGTCGCCGGGATGTTCGCACCAAAGTCGCCAGACTCCGGTTAATGGCAACTTATTTAAAGGTTTACCTTTCCCTTCAAAATCATGAACTTTTTGTACAGCGTCATCAAATTCTTTGGCATTCATGATCTCTGCGACGATCGGCAATCCTATTTTTTTATCGAAACCAGCAAAATGAAGATCTCCGTCTTTAGAACCCGCATTTGGATTTTTATGAGCAAAGTATACTTCATAATTTGCTTTAATAGTCAGTTTGTTTTTAAAGCTGTCAATAAAAGATTTGCGCAGGGTCATAGTAATTTGGCTATTTGAAGAGAAAAAGCCAAGTAGTAAAGCAAACAGTATAAGTTTAGGTTTCATGATGATGGTTTTAATGAGATTAAAAATCTACTTTCTAAAATTCAAAACGGGAGGAGTAACGTGATTGCTAACTAAAGAGAGAGTACTCAAATTTAAAATTAAAAATCAATGCATAAAATTATTTTTAGTCAACCAGCAAATAATTTTAGCGCTGTCCAAAACATTACATTTGAATACTAATTGAATATCATGAGCTCAGAATTTAATTACGGAATTGATAAACTAACTATTGGAAGTGCAATTGCATTGGCAAATGGAAAACTAAAAGGTGTAATTAATGCTGAAGCATCAAAAAAGATACATGAATCACATGATCATGTTAAACAGATCATAGAAAATAATAAAACAGTTTACGGGATCAATACAGGCTTTGGCATTTTGGCGAATACAAAGATCTCAGAAAAAGATACCGCAACACTTCAGTATAAAATTTTACAAAGTCATAGCGTTGGAGTGGGAGATCCGATTCCAAGTGAAGTCGCGAAATTGATGTTGATAACAAAAGTGCAGGCATTAGCACAAGGATATAGTGGTGTACAGTTATCTACGATTGAAAGAATTTTATGGCATATTGAAAATAATGTGATACCCGTGGTGCCTGAAAAAGGTAGCGTTGGTGCAAGCGGCGACCTGGCTCCTTTGGCTCATTTATTTTTACCATTGATCGGTTTGGGTGAATGCTATTATAAAGGTGAAAGAAAAAACACTGCTGAAATTTTTCAAAAAGAAAAGATCAAATCTATTTCCCTCGGGCCGAAAGAGGGATTGGCGCTTATTAACGGCACTCAATTCATTTTATCTTTTGCTGTAAAAGCAGTGCAGCGAATGCATAATTGTTTGGAGGCTGCAGATATAATTGGTGCAATGAGTTTGGAAGCGTTAACAGGAACTAAAGCTCCATTTGATGAACGACTACATGATCTGCGACCATTCCAGGGAAATAAATTGGTAGCACAACGATTAAGGTTATTGCTAAAGGATTCCGCGATCATGCAAAGTCATATTGATTGTGGCCGTGTACAAGATCCTTATAGTTTACGATGCATGCCACAAGTACATGGTGCAAGCCGCAATGCATGGCTTCATTTAAAAGAGTTGACAGAAATAGAATTGAATGCTGTAACAGATAACCCAATAATACTTGGCGCTGATGATACAATTAGCGGTGGTAATTTTCATGGACAGCCATTGGCATTACCATTGGATTATGCATGCTTTGCAGCATCTGAATTAGGAAATATTTCTGATCGCCGTTGTTATTTATTATTGGAAGGAAAATGGGGGTTACCAATGTTATTAATGAAAGATGTTGGATTGAATAGTGGTTTTATGATACCACAATACACAACGGCGGCATTGGTAACAGAAAATAAAACGTTATGCTTTCCATCCAGCGCCGATAGCATTCCTACATCATTAGGACAAGAAGATCATGTAAGCATGGGAAGCATTAGCGGAAGAAAACTAAATCGTGTTTTAGATAATCTTGAATTTATACTTGCTATTGAATTACTTTCTGCCTGCCAGGCAATTGAATTTCGTTCTCCGTTAAAAAGTTCTGAGCTTTTAGAGTTTGCGCATGATCATGTTCGTAAGCATGTCAGCTTCGCATCTGAGGATCGCATCTTTGCAGATGACATTAATAAGATAGCCGGCATCATTAAAGATTTTTCTTATGTGGAAAAGGTGAATCAGTTTGCTTTATCAAAAAAGATCGTGCTGAACGAATCCTTTAATTTTTTTATTTAACCGCTAAGACGCTAAGTTGAACGCAAAGTTCGCCAGGAAAATCTTTGCGTCTTTGCGGTTAGATTTTTGTAACTGCCTCCAGTGATAAATTTATCATCGGCAATAAAGCCTTCTCTCTTTCATCAGCAGAGATCTTTTCATGAGTGGGAATAATATCTGAAACAGTAAGAATGGTAGCAGCAGATTTTTTTAAATACCGTGCATTGGCAAACAAAGCAAATGCTTCCATCTCCGCCGCCAGGCATTTATATTTTTTTACAATTGCCGGTTTATCTTTTTCTGCACGATAAAACACATCGCCTGAATGAATTGGGCCACTCTTTAATTCAAGGTTTAACTCACCAGCTGTTTTATTAATAATATCAAATGCATCTCCCTGGTGTTTGAAGGAATCTTTTTTATAACCAAATGCACATTCGGCATAAGTAGATTCGCTGCAGGCTGTCTCAGCATTTATAAGGTCAAACAATTTCATTTTTTTTGTATACGCACCACAGGTACCAATCCGAATAATGCAATCCGCTTCATACTCAGTAAATAATTCAAAAGAATAAATACCAATGCTGGGACAACCCATTCCACTGGCGCCAACCGTTAATGGCTTGTCTTTATAAGTACCTGTAAAAAAATAGATATTACGGGTGCTGCTCACCAATTTTACATTTTGTAAAAAATTGTCGGCAATATATTTTGCTCTTAAAGGATCTCCTGCCAATAAAACGATCTTTTCAATCTCTC
>VBAS01000199.1:0-7626 GCA_005882975.1 Bacteroidota bacterium
CCTCACCTTCGTTCCCTCTTCTGAAGGAGAGGGAACGAGGGCAATTTATTTTTAATCAATTTTTGTAATTAAGCATTTCGTCATTAGAATATATTTCAACATTATTGGAAGATATCAGTACTTCCCTTAGGGGTTGGGGGTTTGATATACTCTCACATAATCGATCTCCATTTTTTGCGGCCAGATGTTGTCATCAACACCTTTTTGTCCACCCCAATTGCCACCAACTGCAATATTCAATAGCAAATGCATCTTGTTATCAAATGGCCAGGCCTCATAACCACTATGTTCATTGGCAAACTTGAAATATTCTTTTTCATCTACTGATACTTTGACGCTGTCTTTATTCCACTCCACTCCATAAACATGAAATTTTTCTGAACAGTCTTCAACTTTTATTGTATCTGTTTTTTGTGTGCCAATAACATGGTAATATTTTTTACAATGTACCGAACCATGAATGAGACCCTGATCATATCCTACATGCTCCATGATGTCGATCTCTCCATCATCTGGCCAGCGGAGTGGAGTAGTGCTGGCCAACATCCAGATAGCCGGCCAGGTGCCGAGCCCTTTGGGCAATCTGGCTCGCACTTCGATTTTACCATATTGCCAATCGCCCTTTCCCTTTGTTACTAGCCTGGCAGACGTGTAATTTTTTCCCTCCCAAGGTTCTTTTCTTGCTTCAATTATTAAATAGCCTTTTTCTACTCTTGCATTTTCTGATCGTTGCTTTGTATAAAATTGAAGTTCATTATTTCCCCAACCATTACCGCCAACATCATAGCTCCACTTTGTAGAGTCTGGTAATCCTGAATAGCTGAAGTCATCGCTCCACACTAAGCTCCATTTTGAAACAACTTTTTTCTCTGCAGTGCTGCAACAGATAAATGAAAGTAATGACCAAATAAGAAAATTGAATGGTCGCATATCGGCATGTGGTTTGCTCCGAAGGTAGTAATAGTATAATGCAGAACAGCTCCACCCGTAAAATTTTATTGAAGACTTATCTTACTTTCATGTCACACAATACTGTATTTTTATCCTCAATTTTTTTATATGAAATTTCTTAAAAGTTTTTTTGCGATCACCACTGTCTTCGCATTAAGTTATTGTACCAATAACACATCAGATAAAACTGAAACTAAAGAAGAAAAGAAAGAAGAAAAAAAGGACACTTCTTCAACTGCGAACCTTCCTAACGGGGGCATTACACTTCCCGCAGGATTTTCGGCTTCAGTATTTGCTGATAATCTTGGCAAAGCCCGTCATATAGTTGTTAATTCTAATGGTGATGTTTATACAAAGGTCGAGGACTTGAAAGACGGTCATGGTATTTTTCGTTTACGGGATTCAAATAAAGATGGTATTGCAGAAGATATAAGTGGCTTTGGAAATTATAAGGGCACTGGTATCGCATTAAAGAATGGTTACCTCTATGCAACAACCGATGAAAAAATTTACCGGTATAAATTAAATGCGAACAATGAAGTTGATGCTGCCAGCGAAGAACTGATCGTTACTGATCTTGTAAATAAGAATCAACATTCTGCTAAACCAATTACCCTGGATAATGCGGGTAATATTTATGTAAACATCGGTGCTCCATCCAATGCTTGCCAGGAAAAAGATCGTACAGCAGGATCTAAAGGACAAGACCCCTGTCCAATATTAGAAACCGCGGGTGGTATTTGGCAATTTAAAGTGGATAAGAAAAACCAAACTTATAAAGATGGATTAAGGTATGTAACAGGTATAAGAAACGTTATGGCACTTAACTGGAATGATGCTGCAAATGCATTATATGGAGTGCAGCATGGCCGTGATGATCTGAATAAGTTTTATCCCGATAAATATACCGAAGAAGAAAGTGTTGAATTGCCGGCTGAAGAAATGTTCCTGATGAAAAAAGGTTCTGATTTCGGTTGGCCTTATTGTTATTATGATCAACGGCAGAAGAAAAAATTAGTAAATCCTGAATATGGTGGTGACAAAATAAGAACTGACCGTTGTGATGGAAAAGGAAAGCCGATTTATGCATTTCCCGGCCATTGGGCGCCGAATGGATTAGTATTTTATAGTGGAACACAGTTTCCGGAAAAATATCGCAATGGTGCTTTCATTGCATTTCATGGTTCATGGAACAGGGCGCCAAGACCACAACAAGGATATTTTGTAGTATTCCTTCCATTTAAAAATGGAATGCCTAATGGAGATTATGAAATTTTTGCAGATGGCTTTGCCGGTTCAAATAAAACACCGCAAGGTGCTACATTCAGGCCATGTGGTTTAGCACAGGGGCCAGATGGTTCGTTATTTATTTGCGATGACCAAAAAGGGAGAGTTTGGAAAGTGACTTATAAAACTCCACAATAGAAATCAGTTAACTAAAGGTTCGAATAGTTCTTTGTATATTTCCGAAGCAAGAGTGGAAATTGGGAAATAATATACAAAGGAAATTAAATGAAGATTCTTTTAAGTGTTTTTTTATTTGCAATTTGTTTGCTACTGATTTCCTGGAGACCTGGAGATGCTAACCTGGCGAAAGGGCCAAAGGGGAAAAAGACTTATGATAAAGTATGCAGTCCTTGTCATTCGGCAGATGCCAAAGGTATTCCATCATTTAGCCCTGCACTATCAGGATCAAAAATTGTGTTGGGTCCCGGTAATAAACTAATCAGAGTTTTGCTTAAAGGCTCTGCAGAGTTAAAAAACTATCCGAACCGTAATAATAAAAATGAGATGCCGGCTCAAGTTGACTTAAAAGATAGAAGGATAGCAAATCTCCTGACTTATATAAGAAACAATTTCGGAAATAAAGCTCCGGCTATTACAGCCGACGAAGTAAAACTTGAAAGAACAAAATTGTAAACTATTCTCTTTTATAAATAACACCATCTTTCATCACCAATTTTATCTTCCTGATATTTTTAATATCACTTGAAGGATCACCTTCTACAGCAATAATATCAGCAAACAGATCTTTTTTTATTCTTCCAATTTTATTTCCATAACCAAATACGTCAGCATTTGTTGAAGTTGCAGATTTTAATACATCAATTGGTTTCATTCCATATTCTACCATCAATTCCATTTCTTTAGCATTTTCTCCATGAGAAAATACTCCTACGTCGCCTCCCATACAAATTGTAACACCTGCTTGCAACGCTAATTGAAAACTTTTTTTCTTATTGGTTATACTTTGTGGATCTGGGTCAATTCCTTTTTTCCATCCTCGGTATTGCTGAATAGCATCTCCGGCGGCCAGAGTAGGACATAGTGCAACATTCTTTTCTTTCATTAACTTAAATACTTCTTCCGTCCCCGCATCACCATGTTCTATTGTTGATATTCCGGCATTGATGGCTCTTTTCATTCCTTCAGCAGTGCCGGCATGTGCCACCACTTTTCTTCCGCTGCTTGTTGCAATGCCGACGATCAATTCCAACTCAAGCTGACTAAATGTTGGTTGATTTTCTCCATTAGGGCCATAGCGATAATCAGCATACACTTTTATAAGATCAGCGCCATGAGCAATCTGCGATCGAACAACTTTACTCAACTCATCAAGTCCTGCTACTTCTTCTGCGCCTTGTGGCAACTCTACATCAGGCGATGGGGATCTTGGTCCATATGTTCCTTTTGCGACAATGGCTCTGGTTGCTACGATCATTCTTGGTCCCAGTACCACTCCTTTTTCAATTGCTTTTTTCAAACCAACATCGTCATACATGGCTCCTTCCGTCCCAAGATCCCTCACATGCAGTCCTTTCGGCTCTTGATTCTTTCAGCACCTGGTCATCCCAACTTGTTTCATTGTAAGGATGAAGAAATAAATGCGAATGGCCCTCGATCAAGCCGGGTAATAAAGTCATTCCTTTCAGTTCAATGACTTCTGTACCTCCCGGTAATTTGAACATCATTGAACCCGCCTGTTCTATTTTATTATTTTTTACTAATACCACCCAGCCGGTTTGCATAACTTCTCCATCAAAAACACGATCGGGTTTTAATAAAATGTATTTGTCGGGTTGTTGACCAGTTGAAACAAGAACAACAAATAAGCAGCTGAAAAACAAAAGAGATATTTTCATAATTGTTGAGTAGTAATATGAACATACAAGTGTGCACCAATATTCATCGGGGTTTCGCTTCGCTCAACGACCGATGCCATGAAAACTGAACGTTGAACGGAGCGTCGCAACAAAAGTACAATAGTAGCAATATAGCCGGCTTCATAATTATTTTGCCAATACATCTGCAAACTCCGGCTTTCTTTTAAAAACTGAATTTGCAAACGGGCATAACGGAAGTATTTTAATATTGTGAGCTCTTGCAAACTCGACAGCAGTTTTCACTAACTGGAAGCCAACATTCTGACCTTTCAGTTCCTCACTTACTTCTGTGTGTTCAATGATCATTTTATCGGGTGAGGTCATCGTATAAACCATTTCTGCAAGTATTTTATCCTCATTATTCACATAAAACATTCCTTTTGTGCCGACCTTTTTATTTTTTATGACCATGGTTATTTATATCAAAGCTTAAAAAATATTTTTTTCCGATATAAGAAATAGCACAGCAGCCATTCCAATGTGAAAATACAAAGCGAAGTGATAATAAGCTTAAGATTTTCTGGTGTATTGATAAAACCCATCAATCCATTTGTAGCGATCCCTACATAGCGATTGAACCAACCACCTAAAATTTCAAAGAATAGATAAATGAATATTGAATTCATACTTATTACAATAAAAAACTTAAGATATTTTTTATGATCAAGAACATCGATCCCCAAATAACAAGCTGTTAAGCCAATTAAACACCAGCCCAACGATGCAAGTGTGAAAGAGCTGGTTGCTATTCTTTTAATAATAGGAGTAATACCTGCAATATCAAGACCATAACCAATAATGAGACAAATAACAGCCCAAATCAACAAGGGTTTTATTTTTTCTTTACCCGATAACAAGAGCTTACCCGCCAATGCTCCTGCAATTGTATGCACAGCGGTTGGGATACAATTAATAGCTACCCATCCGTCTTTATTAATTTTATTCATCAACAACAGATCGGTATAGTTCCCAAAATTATGTTGATCAGTAAAAGGTTGATCGAAGCCGGGAACATTGGTAAAGCGATAAAGCACTTCTGTGAGAAGCAATAATCCAACGCATATCATAATTTGTGTTGTTGACGGCAAACGAAAGATCAGGAAAGCAACCAAAGTTGTAAAAGATAATTGCGTAAGTACATCCCATAATTCAAAAGAAAGTCCCTTCGGTTTTATTGCATAATCAAGCACACCCCAGAAAAAAAGCCAGAAACATCTTTTAAGGATTTTCCTGAAAGACTGATTCCACGTCATGCCCTGGTTCGCCTGTTTATGAAGTGAAAAAGCCATAGCCGTACCGGCAATAAACATAAAACCCGGTTGTATAAGATCCCAAAAACGCAGACCATTCCATGGATGATGAAAAAACTGCTGAAAAAAACCATGCAACAAACTGTTCTCGCCCGATGCATCACTTAAGTGTTCATATAAACCGGTACTTTCCATAGCCAGTAATACCATGATCAAGCCACGCATAAAATCAAGAGAAAGTAAGCGTTTGTCGCTTTGAGAAGTGACAGCAGCAGCAAGCATAAGCAGTTTATTTTTGAAAAAGGTAGACGAAATAATTGGAAAAGTTCAAAAAAGCATACATATTTGTGATGCAATGAAACAAACAAATCAATATTGGTGGTGGCATACAAACTCTTTCGGGGTGCTGTAAGTCATTACTGTATTGTATAAATATATATGCCCCGAAATAGTTCGGGGTTTTTTATTTACCCCTGCCCCTAAAGGGGTTTATTAATTATAACTAATGATGAATAT
Source organism: Bacteroidota bacterium (assembly GCA_005882975.1). Classification (GTDB taxonomy): domain Bacteria; phylum Bacteroidota; class Bacteroidia; order Chitinophagales; family Chitinophagaceae; genus VBAS01. The sequence goes on from VBAS01000199.1 coordinate 5,882, forward strand.
TTTTTATGCTGAATAGAATTACAAAAGTCAAAAGTCCTCCCTTTAGGGAGGATTTAGGAGGGTTTATATGAAGAAAATTGAAGTTTTAACCACCTGCAAAAAATTGCTTGCCGATGTATATACGCCTGTAAGTATTTACCTGCGTCTTCGTGATCGTTTCAGGGATACAGTGTTGCTTGAAAGTACTGATCATCATGCGGCCGAGAACAGTTATTCATTTATTTGTGTCAATGCAATTGGCGGAATTGAGATCACCTCGACAAAAAATATTGAATTCAAACTTCCGGGTCAGAAGCCTGAGAGGATCGACATAAAGAATATTATGGAAGTACCGCAACTCATTTGGGATTTTATGAATCGTTTTGATTGCGCAAAGAAGGAAATTAAAGAAGTAAAATTTGCACAGGGATTATTTGGTTATACTTCTTATGATGCTGTTCAGTTTTTTGATACAGTAAAATTAAGATCGGGAAAAATCCAGGACTCCGAGCTCCGAACTAAAAACGCCGAAGTCATCATTCCCCTGATGCGTTACCGGCTTTACCAGTATGTAATTGTATTTAATCACTTCAAAGATGAGTTGTATATCTGCGAAAACCAGATAAATGGAATTGAGAGTGAGTTGCCGGTTGTTGAATCATTGATCCGCAGTAAAGATGTTCCTGTTTTTCCTTTTAAAAGAAAAGGTGATGAAAGTTCAAATATTTCCGATAAACAGTACATTAATATGGTTGACAAAGGAATTGCCAGTTGTCATCGGGGAGATGTTTTTCAAATTGTATTAAGCAGAAGATTTCAGCAAGGTTTTACAGGTGATGAATTCAATGTTTATCGTTCACTTCGCAGTATTAACCCTTCCCCCTATTTATTTTTCTTTGATTATGGTGATTATAAATTGATGGGTTCCTCTCCTGAATCGCAATTGATCATTCAAAATGGAAAAGCAATTGTTCATCCTATTGCCGGCACATTCAGAAGAACGGGTGATGATGATAAAGATCATCTTGCAGCTGAATTATTAAGAGGAGATAAAAAAGAAAATGCCGAACATGTGATGCTTGTCGATCTTGCCCGAAATGATCTGAGCAGGGTGTGTGATGATGTAACGGTTACTCATTATAAAGATATCCAGTATTACAGTCATGTCATTCATATGGTGAGTGAAGTAAATGGTATGGTAAGAACAGGAAGTAATCCATTTGAATTGCTGGCAAAAACATTTCCAGCTGGTACACTAAGTGGAGCACCAAAAATAAAAGCTATTGAGCTGATCGATAGTTATGAACCAACAGCAAGAAATTATTATGGCGGTGCTATTGGCTTTATGGGTTTTGATGGTAGTTGCAATCATGCCATCATGATCCGTACTTTTTTAAGTATGCAAAACACATTGACTTACCAGGCGGGTGCAGGAGTAGTGGCGGCGAGTAAACCTGAGAGTGAATTGCAGGAAGTAAATAATAAGTTAGGAGCATTAAAGAAGGCAATAGAGTTTGCAGAACAATTATTTTAAATGTTGGAATATAAATTGAGCAGATGAAAATATTAGTATTCGATAATTACGATTCTTTCACTTACAATCTTGTTCACCTCGTTGAAAAGATCACACATGAAAAAGTTGATGTGTATCGCAATGACCAGATAGCAATGGAGAAAGTAAAGGAGTATGATAAGATTATTTTATCACCAGGCCCGGGTATTCCTGAAGAAGCTGGCTTGCTTTTACCATTGATAAAAGAATATGC
>VBAS01000199.1:7775-10729 GCA_005882975.1 Bacteroidota bacterium
GTTATCATTCGTGGGTAGTATCAAAAGAAAATTTTCCAAATGATTTAGAAATTACAGCAGAAGATGAAACAGGAATGATAATGGGCTTGCAACATAAAACTTATGATGTGCAGGGAGTACAGTTTCATCCTGAAAGTGTATTGACACCGATGGGAGAAGAGATAATGAGAAATTGGTTAAAAGTCTGAACCGGGATTTGTAAGATTTTCGGGATTTTGGGAAATATAAAAATCTTTTTATGACAGATTTTAAATACGGGGACATAACTGAAAAAATAATTGGCGCCTCTTTCAGAGTGCACAGCGCTTTGGGAAATGGGTTTCAGGAAGTAATATATCAAAGAGCTTTAGAACTTGAATTTAAAATAGTGCCGCTTGATTATTCAAGGGAATTTGAAATGCCTATTTATTATCTGGACCAACATATTGGAACAAGACGTGTTGACTTTCTTGTTGATGGTAAGATAAGTGTTGAATTAAAAGCAATAATAAAATTAGAAGATGTTCATCTTGCACAAGCAATGAATTATCTGGAAGCCTATAATCTTGAAATAGGGTTGCTCATAAACTTTGGAAGCAAAAGATTAGAGTTTCATCGGTTTACAAATAAGAAGTATAACCCAAACTCTATTCAGCATCCTATTAAATCTCAATCATCTCATTAATCCCAGTTCAGACATGAAGAAAATACTACAATACTTATTCGAACACAAAACGCTTAGTCGGGATCGGGCTAAAGAAGTTTTGGTCAATATCGGTAAAGGCATTTACAACGAACATGAAATAACGGCTTTCATGACAGTGTATTAGATGAGAAGTATAACCATTGATGAGTTACAAGGTTTTCGTGATGCCTTGCTTGAACTTTGTGTACCTGTTGATTTTAGCGAATATGATACAATAGATATCGTTGGCACTGGAGGTGATGGAAAGAATACTTTTAATATTTCTACACTCAGTTGTTTTATCGTAGCAGGTACAGGACAAAAAGTTGCCAAGCACGGAAACTATGGTGCCTCATCTATCAGCGGGGCATCGAATGTGATGGAACAAATGGGCTACAAATTCAAAAATGATAATGACAGGTTGAAAAAAGAAATTGATGAAGCAAATATTTGTTTTCTTCATGCGCCATTATTTCATCCAGCATTAAAAACTGTGGGTCCGATCAGGAAGAATCTTGCCATGAGAACTTTTTTCAATATGCTTGGCCCAATGGTGAATCCTTCACATCCGAAATACCAGTTGGTGGGTGTGTTCAGCCTTGAAATGGCGAGAATATATAATTACCTTTTGCAGCAAACGGAAAAATCGTTTACCATCATTCACAGTCTTGATGGATATGATGAGATCTCTTTGACCAATGACACAAAGGTGATAACTAATGAAGGAGAAAAAGTAAAGACACCTGAACAACTCGGAAAGAGAATGGTAGAGCCTAATGATATACAAGGTGGCAGTACAGTAGAAGAAGCCGCAAAGATTTTTTTGAAGATATTAAAAGGAGAAGGAACGTGGGCCCAGAATGCCGTTGTGCTTGCTAATGCAGCAATGGCTTTACATTGCACCGGTAATTATAAAACGTATGATGATGCATTCTATGCGGCAATTGAAAGTCTGGAAAGCGGTAAAGCAAAAAAGAGTTTGGACAAATTGATCAGCTTACAATGAATAGCTCCGGGCTTTAGCCCGAAGAATTAAAAAGTAAAATATTCGCCGTATAATGAATATTCTTGACACGATAATAGAGTATAAAAAGTCGGAAGTTGAAAAGCGAAAATCGAAAGTCAGTATTTCTGACCTCGAAAAAAGAGAATTATTTTCAAAGACTGTGCTGCCATTAAAAGACTTTTTGCTTGATAAATCAAAAAGCGGGATAATCGCTGAATTCAAAAGAAGGTCACCATCGAAAGGAGTTATAAATCCTGATGTTGATGTGTTAGAGGTTACAAAAGGTTATACGGAGTACGGAGCTTCTTGTTTATCTGTGCTAACTGATGAGCATTTTTTTGGGGGAAGTGATGATGACCTGATCAAAGCACGGATAAATGATATACCGATCTTAAGAAAAGATTTTATTGTTGATGAATACCAGTTGATAGAAGCTAAATCGATCGGTGCTGATGTGATATTACTGATCGCTGCTTGTTTAACAGTTGCTGAAGTTAAACGACTGGCTTCGTTTGCAAAAAACCTTGAATTGGAAGTTTTGTTGGAACTTCATGCCGAGGAGGAGTTAGAGCATATTTGTGATGATACAGATGTTATTGGTATTAATAATCGTAACCTAAAGACCTTTGAAGTAGATATTGAAAGAAGTTTGCGTATGGCTGAAAAGATAGCTTTCCCTAAATTTAAAGTGGCGGAAAGCGGGATCAGCAGCGTAAGTGATATTTTACTTTTTAAAAAACATGGCTTCCAGGGTTTTCTCATCGGAGAAAATTTTATGAAAGCCACTAACCCAACGATTGCTTTTGCTGAATTCGTAAAACAATTAAAAGCAAAAGCACATGAAGATTAAAGTTTGTGGAAACACATTGCCTCAACAGGTAAATGCCCTGGACGAACTGGGAGTAACATTTGCCGGATTTATTTTTTATCCGAGATCGCCGCGGTATATGGTACAGAAGATAAGCCCGGAAAAAATGCGACAGATCAAAGGGAAAATAATTAAAGTAGGAGTGTTTGTAAATCCAACTCATGATGAGCTTATGAAAACGGTGGAAGATTACCGTTTAGATATGGTGCAGTTGCACGGCGATGAAAGTCCCAAGTTCTGTGATAAGATCGCTGATTATATTTCGGTGATCAAAGCGTTTCGATTAAGTGATAACGACAGCATTATACACATGACGCAATCTTATACGGAAGTATGTGATTTTTTTATGTTCGATACGTTGGGTGCGGGGTATGGTGGTACAGGGAAAAAATTTGATTGGACGATATTGCAACAAT
>VBAS01000200.1 GCA_005882975.1 Bacteroidota bacterium
GGTATTACACAGTTTAAGCAATTACAGCAATTAGAAGCATTGAATATTGACTATGCAGGATTGATCTTTTATAAAGATTCGCCACGATACATGGGTAATAAAATAACTGGTAAGCAAATAAAAGATGCGGATTTTGATATCAAGAAAGTGGGAGTGTTCGTAGATCCGGGCTATTCGGAATTATTGGACGCAATTGATGAATACGGTTTGGATATTGTGCAGTTACATGGTAATGAAACACCGCAATTGTGTGAAGAGTTGAGTGGAGAGGTGGAAGTGATAAAAGCGTTTCGTATCGCCGGAGATGAATCGATTGATATCGATGAAATGGTAGCCGATTATGATGAGGTCTGTGATTATTATTTGTTTGATACAGCGGGGTTAAAAGAAAGTTTTGGCGGGACCGGGCAACAGTTTGATTGGGGAATATTAAAGAAGGCAAAAATTGAAAAACCATTTTTTCTCAGTGGCGGTATCGGACCTGATGATGCAGCGAAAGTAAAAGCATTTAATCATCCTGATTTTTTTGCGGTTGATGTCAATAGTAAGTTTGAATTATCACCGGGATTAAAAGATATGGCTGCGGTATTAAAATTTTTGCAAGGGTTTAAATAAGATTTCAGAGCTTATAATATTGTAATAAAAAACTGAGGAGATTGCTCTGGCTTCGCCTCGCAATTACGAATGACAACAAGAATATCATATCAACAACCAAATGAATTTGGTTATTACGGAAAATTCGGTGGTGCTTATATCCCTGAAATGCTTCATCGTAATGTGGAAGAACTTAAAAGCCGTTATCTGGAAATAATTTATGATTCGTCATTTCAAAAAGAGTTTCATGAATTGCTGAGAGATTATGCAGGCAGGCCGACGCCTTTATATCATGCAAAGCGATTGAGCGATAAGTATGGAACAACAATTTTTCTTAAACGGGAAGATCTTTGTCATACCGGCGCACATAAGATCAATAACACGATCGGACAGATATTACTTGCGTTGCGTTTGGGTAAAAAAAGAATTATAGCTGAAACCGGGGCCGGGCAACATGGGGTAGCCACTGCGACCGTATGTGCATTGAAAGGTGTGGAGTGCATTGTTTACATGGGTGAAAAAGATATTGAACGGCAGGCACCGAATGTGGCGAGAATGAAAATGCTGGGAGCAACGGTGATCCCTGCAACTTCAGGAAGTAAAACATTGAAAGATGCAACAAATGAAGCGATCCGCGATTGGATTAATAATCCGAACGATACTCATTATATAATTGGAAGTGTTGTTGGCCCGCATCCTTATCCTGATATGGTAGCAAGATTTCAGAGTGTAATAAGCGAAGAGATGAAATGGCAGTTGAAAGAGAAGATCGGAAGTGAATTGCCTACTCATGTGTTGGCCTGTGTGGGTGGTGGCAGTAATGCTGCTGGTGCATTT
>VBAS01000262.1 GCA_005882975.1 Bacteroidota bacterium
AACGGGCCCATCTTTATTGAAATAATATGAAATCCTTTTATGACACTCTTTCAATATTTACCTTTTATTATGATAGCATTACTAATAACCTCTGTGATCAGTTCTCTTTTTCTTAAGAAAAAGAATTTGCCTGTCGAATTATTCAGTGAGGGTCTTAAATATGAAAATGACGGGCATTTTGATGAGGCCATTATAAATTATGAAAATGCACTGAGTGAAGTTAAAAAGAACCGGTTTCACCGCGACCTGAAAAATAAGATCATTCAAAAGCTTAAAGTATTATATACGATAAGTGAATACCAAAAAAATGTTCAGTTTACACATAAGGTAGCAGGGGCTAATTTTAATGCTTAAACCCCCGGGAAGTTTTTTTCTTAGTCTTCTATTTCGATGAGAAAGAAATTAAACATTGAAATGTATAGCTTATCCATAAATGATTTTCTATGGCGTTGGTTTTTTCCTACAGTCCCTGTTTTTACGGGGACTGTTCTTTTGTAGTTCTTATTTTTTACTGCATATGAATGATGTAAGTTTTTTATTCAATTCTGTAACAGTCACATGGTAAAAGACATTCACCTTTACAATAGTTTATTTATAAAAATTAAATTCAAAATAAAATGACAAACATCATCGAACTAAAAGGAAACTGGAATGAGCAAAAAAGAAAACTCAAACAGAAATTTGCAACACTCACAGATAATGATCTGTTGTTTTTAGATGGTAAGAAAGACGAGATGCTGGGAAAGCTCCAGGCTAAATTGGGAAAAACCAAAGAAGAACTGCATAAAATAATTGGATCTCTGTAAATCGTAATTAACAGGTGAGATCAAATCTTAAAACACAAATTCATGAATAATTTATTGTACATCGTTGCTGTTATTCCTGCTAGGGTATTTTGCATTTCATGCAGGCGGTATCATTCATGTGCTGCTGGTCATTGCGGTAATAGTCATACTAGTGCGGGTTATACAAGGAAAGAAAATTATGTAGAATTAGCGTATAATGAAACGTGTGAATTATATAAGCTAAATATAAAATTGCATAATAATCACAGCAAGGCGCCTACTTATCTTTAACGAGCAATATAGCGTTTAGTGGATAAAATTAAAGGGCTGGATCTTTATCCTGGCCCTTTTTTCTATTTATACTTTATCTCATTTTAAAGTTAAATGCTGAAAAATCACTTTCGTCGTTGGATATTAAATAGTATTATTAGACTAAAACTTTGCACCAAGACTGATACCAAACACCAAGACCGATCTTTTTTCATCAGCACTCATTTTACTTTGCAGGTTTGTTTTATAGCCAAAGCTTATAGTTGGGGAAATAAAGAACATATCGTTAATAAGGATCATGTATCCTGTTTCTATGGAAGGGATAAAGATCATGGAAGTATAAGGACCTTCGGGTGTTTGTGTATCCAGCATTATTTTGTAGGTAAACAGATCTACCTTCGCTCCAATAAAAAATCCATGTGGTCTTAGATCTGTATAATAACGATAGCCCAATTCAACTCCCAGCCCGCCATTGTTCTGATTGTAATAAAAGGAAGCCGTAGGATCGCCTGCCATATAATAACCGATCGTAGCATGAAAGGAATGATGAAGTTTGGAATTTCTTGCTAAATGAAGCCCAATAAATTTTCCGTCTTTATAATATTGAAATTCGGCGCCCACATCAGTTGTGTTATAGCCAACTTCCATCTGTGCATGGGACGCATTAAAGAAAAATACGAGGAAAAAAATGGTAATTACTTTTTTCATGGAGTTGAATTTGAAACAAGATAAAAATTTATTGCGCAAATAAAAAGCGCTGCAATTTGCAACGCTTTAATAGAAAAATATTGTGTTGATTAGAATCTCGGACAGTTTAGTTTTTTCAACTCCCTGTCAACCGGCTTCTTAATATAAATAACAGAAAGCTCAAAACCACCACGCATATTGGATGCCGGCTGCAGGCTCGAAATATTTACATCGTAAGAAGCGCCGATCAGAACGTCACCAAACTCCAAACCGACATAAGGAATGACTGCATCTGTAACATTATTGAATCTTGCCCATGCTCCCATATAAACATTTACCGGGTTTTCTTCATCATAATTAAGGTTCATTGCATAAGCGCCGCCAAACATCAGGTTGTTAGCATTTGCCTGGAAACTATAATTAGCACTAAAATGAAAGGCGTTGTATTGGTTGGTTGGCATTTTACCACCGGCTTGCAAGGTCGTTCTTGAATTCAAATAAAACTCGCCACCCTGGAAAGTTTCTTTCGGACGATTGATGTGATACATAGAAGCGCCGAGATAAAAATTATTATAGCCATTCGTACTTCCATTATATAATATACCAGCATTGATATCTACATATTTTACCTGCAGATCACTTTGAGTAAAGATCTCGCTGGTGTTTCCTGTAAACCCAAGTGCGGTCAACTCATCTTCAAAGTCAAGCATGCTTACATTAAGACTCTTATCTGTGTATGATCCCTGGAAGCCAACACCAATTTGGTGAAAACCGTTTTCATCAAGCCCTTTATGATAGGCAGTAGAAAGTGAGAATTGATTGGTGCGCAAAGCGCCATTGCCATTTTGATCATTCATAAATAATACGCCGAAACCCCAGCGATCAATTTCCGGTAAATTATTATTTAGTAAATGAAAATCGGCGGAACCCGTTTTAGTAACAAAAGCATTGTTAATAGAAGGCCACTGATTTCTGTAATTACCGGCAAGACGAAAGCTACCATCAAACTTCCCCGTCAATGCAGGATTTAAAGTCAGAGGCGAAGCAAAAAATTGTGAGAAGTTAGGATCCTGAGCTACTGAAACAGAAGCAATAGCTGAAAATAACAATAGGGTTAAGAGGAGTTTCTTCATCACAAATAAATAGGAAAGTAAATGTACATTTTTTTAGAGACCTATGAAACTTAAAATTAGCTGCTTTTAAGACTGGCTCTTAGTGCCATAGGCAAGATCTCCGGCATCACCCAAGCCGGGTACTATATAACCTTTGGCTGTTAATTCTTCATCAATATCTCCACACCAAATTGTAACCGCAGGTGCTTCTCTTTTTACATATTCTATTCCAACCGTACAAGCAATGGCGCAAACAACATGTATTTCTCTTGGAGGACCTTCTTCTTTTAAAAAATGAATTGTTTTTACAAGCGAAGCACCGGTAGCCAGCATCGGATCAGAAATTATAAGGATCCTGTCTTCAAGATCAGGACAACTCATATATTCAAGACTGATCTCAAAGGTTCCATCTTTCTCATGTTTGCGATAGGCAGCAGCAAAAGCATTATCTGCTTTATCAAAATAATTTAGTAAACCATTATGCATTGGTAAACCTGCACGAAGAATGGTTGCGAGTACAGGTTGATCTTTTAATACTTTGCAGGTAGCTGTTCCAAGTGGCGTTTCAACTTCTGTCTCTATAAAAGGTAAAACTTTGCTTATCTCGTAAGCTGCTACCTCGGCAATACGTTCAAGGTTATGGCGAAAGCGCATCCTGTCCTGTTGAATTTCTATATCACGCAGTTCACCCACCCAATTACTGACAAGAGAATGTTGATCGCTCAGGTTTACAATCACGGTTTTGATTTTATTCCGAAGGAAATCCTTCAGAGGATTTACGATCCTGGATCTACGCTTAAGAAGGTTCTTATCCAGGATCTAAAACGGTACTTTTACAAATCTAAAATCTTAAATCCGCAATCTAAAATCAAAATGATCTATCGTGCATTAGGAGTTCTATTTTCCAATTCCGGTTATTCACTTGCTTTTTCGGAGTTTCATGAAAATGCAGGGGTATGGACATTTACATTAAAAGAAAATAATTCATACCCCACGGGAAACAGTGTTTCATTGATTGAAAAATTTATTGAAGAAAATAATTTACAATACCAGGTTGCCATGATCACTTTGCATGCAGACTCATCCGATGTATTATTTAGCGGGGCTGCTGTTGCTGCAGCAACCGGTCTACCGGTTATCACAGACCTTATTGCACTTGATGTGGCGCTGGCAGGCAATGGAGAATTTTATAATTCTGCGCTGAAAAAGCTAAATATTACAAATGAAAGCTTGAATGAGTTAAATAAGGCTATATGTGTATCTTTTATGGGCGTTCTTCGCTGGCGGGAAGAATATAATTTTTTATCTTCCGTTACCGGCGCAAAACGAAGTAGTATTGGTGGAGCGGTTTGGCTGGGACAGGAAGGATGATAATAATCAGCCATGTTGTCGTTAAACAGTCATAATTTATATTTTGTAAATAAAATAGATTCGCAATTTGGATATGGAAGCAATAAGTAAAAAAGAAACTTCTGCGGCGCCGACAAATGGTGCTGACAAATTGCTTTCAGGATTAGAGGAAGAGAAATTACAATTTAAAAAAATTCAAAGCTGCTTTGCAGAACAGTTTGATAAAGCCTTCCCGGATAAACTGGCTCCAAAAACCGTTGTGATCATACCCTCACTAACAATGGACCAGGAAATACTTTCCAAGATCCAGGGAATAACTCACTATGAAGAACGATTGCTTTGTTTTTTATTATTACTGCGTATGCCACGTACGCATGTGGTTTATGTAACAAGTATGCCGATCGACCCGGTTATTATAGATTATTATTTGCATTTACTTCCCGGCATTACCGGTCATCATGCACAAAAAAGATTACACTTGTTAAGTTGTTATGATTCATCGGGCAGGTCGCTAACTGAAAAAATTCTTGAAAGGCCTCGATTGATCGAAAGAATAAAACACTCCATTCCTGATGATCATGTTGCACACATGGCTTGTTTTAATGTTACGGAGAAAGAAAGAAAATTATCCGTAAAACTGGGTATTCCTATTTATGGCTGCGATCCCGATCTTTTTAACCTGGGAAATAAAAGCGAGGGACGTAAGATCTTTAAAGCATGTGGCTTAAATGTACCGGCAGGGTTTGAGGATCTTTCTACAGAAAAAGAAATAATAAATGCGTTAGTTGAATTAAAAAAACAAAACCCTTCATTGCGAAGAGCTGTTGTAAAATTAAATGATGGTTTTTCGGGTGATGGTAATGCGATCTTTTCTTATGATGGTGTAAAAGAAAAAGACGATCTGAATCATAAAATAAACAGCTATTTCTACGCAAGATTGAAAACGGTTGCTACTGATCTTGATCTGAAAGAATTTCTTGCAAAGTTTGCCAGGATGGGAGGTATAGTGGAGGAATTTGTGGAAGGGGAGATCAAGACATCTCCGTCTGTTCAATGCCGTGTAAATCCTAAAGGCAAATGTGTTATTATTTCAACGCATGACCAGGAATTGGGAGGAGAAAGCGGACAGGTTTTTCTTGGCGCTTATTTCCCTGCTAATCCTGAATATGCAATTGAGTTGGGAAAAATGGGATTAAAAGTAGCAGAAGCATTGTGTGATAAAGGAGTGCTGGGAAGATTTGCTGTTGATTTTATTTCTGTAAAAAATAAAGATTTGCGGTTGATTTTATTTCAGTAAAAAACAAAAATGCATGGACGCATTATCCTATTGAAATTAATTTAAGAAAAGGCGGCACTACACATCCTTATATCATGCTCCAGTTTTTAACTGATGGTGATTATGATGTAGAAAAGGGAGAATACTTTACCGCTAATGGACAAAAGAGATATTATTTCTGTTCGGATAATCTTCGCAGTGAACAATTTCATGGACTTACTCCTCCTGATCTTATTGATATAGCCATGTTACATGATCTGCATTATGATGGCACTTTACAGGAAGGCGTGATGTTTCATCTTATCGGCGCTTTATCGCAATATGGAAAAATAGGGGTGGTTTGCATTGGATCTTCTGCTGAAAAAGCAAAAGAATATTACAATAAAGCAGTCGAAGTGCTGCAATTAGAAACTATTCACCAGTTATATACTCACTGATTTTTTGGCATATTTTTTTGCAAGCTAATTTTCAATGTTTAGTTGATAGTTTGCGTCAGTAGAAATCTCTCCAATTTCTTACCTATTCCTTTATTTTATAAGTCTTTAAGAAATCATTAATTTCAGCAATCAAAGAGCAAGAACCAGCGCAAACACAAATACTCTCATTCACTACAATGAGTAACGAAACTGCCATAGCATCACTCAAGGAAAAAATTGATGATCTCAACCAGAAGGCGTGGGACCTTAGAGTAACCGATCTGCCCAAGTCCTTCGAACTCAGCGAAGAATCCGTAAAACTGTCTCGAAGTATTAATTATCCAAGAGGTTTAGCGGAAGGTCTCCGGTCATTAGGTTTTTCATATGTCCGTTTTTTTAAAAATGAGGAAGCAGCGCCGCTACTAAAAGAATCACTTTCTTTATTTCAATCTTTAAATGATCTTAAAGGACAAGCTATTGTTTATGAATACTTGAGCATCATAGAACGTAATTGGGGAAATTTAGGTGCTTCATTAGATCTCTTGCTTAAGGCAAATGAATTAGTTCTGAAAATAGATTCGCAAGAGATTGAAATAACATGTAGTTACCAATTAGGAGTTACCTATAAGCATCTTGGCAACCACGAAAATGCACTGGATTATTTATACAAGACACTTTCGCTTGCCAAAAAAATGAACTTTCAATTAATGGAAGCTTATGCCACTAATATTATTGGCTCCATCTATTTTGACAATGGCGATTATAACCAGGCATTGGATTGTTATCAGCAAGGATTAATTATTCGCCGGCAATCAAATGACAAGTGGGGAGAAGCGGGAAGTTTGGATAATATCGGCTTTACTTACCTTAAGCTTAATGATCTTGATAAAGCGATCGATCATTGCAAACAAAGTTTGGCAATATGCCAGGCTACTGGCGATAAAAAAGGAGAAGCAAATACGTTGCTGCATCTCGGTGAAATATATGAGCAGGCCGGTGATATCACACAGGCTGCAGGTTTTTCAAATGAAAGCCTTGAAATAAGAAAGGCAAGGGGTGACAAAAGAGGAGAAACAGAAGTGCTGTTATTTCTTGCCGATCTGTTTAAGAACCGAAACGATGTTGAAGATCATCAAATTTTTGAATGGCTTTCCTGCGCCTTAAAAATTGCGGATGAAATAAAGGCACAGGATCTTTTAAGCAAAGCATATTATAATTTACACGAATACTACCAACGAAAAGGCGATTTTAAAGAATCCCTTGTTCAACTGGAAGCTCATTTTAAAATAGAAAAAGAGCTACATAAAAACAGCATAAATCAGAAAATTGCCAATCTTGAAATTTCTCATAAAGCAGAAACCATAAGCCAGCGTAATAAAGAGTTGACAGAGTTAAATGAAAAGATCGAAAAAGCAAATGAAGAATTAAAGATCGAAGCTTCGCTGGAAAGAGTGAGAAGTGCAAGTATTGCTATGCATAGCAGTGATGAATTACACAAAGTGATACGGGTACTGACAGACCAACTATCTGTTCTTGGTTTTCATTTTCATACAGCCAATTTCGTTACCAATGAAAGTATGCCTGATTGGGAAATATGGATATCTTCTCCGGGGCTCGAGAATACACCCCCGAGAATTTATGTTCCTTATTTTGATCATATCTTGTTCAACGAAAGGAACAATGCGATAATTACAGGAAAAGAATTCCTGACCGCATCATTGAATAAAGTGGAAAAAGACAAGTTCTTTCATTACTTGTTTGAAAAAACGGACGCCAGGGTTACTCCTGCTGAAAGAAAGGAATGGGTATACCAGCAAAAAGGAATGGGACTTACTACCGTTCTCATGAAAAATATTTCTCTTTCTGTTATTAATTATGATGGCACATTTTATACCGCCGAAGAAAATGAAGTGATCAAACGGCTGGCTGCAGTAT
>VBAS01000263.1 GCA_005882975.1 Bacteroidota bacterium
ACCGGGCTTTTCAGCAACAGTTTTACCGGCACGGCGTGCTACACGATTGCAATCACCTTCAATAAAAGAATCAAAAAGATAAGCGGGATTGAGCTGCGGATCGATCTGCATCTTTTTTAACCCCGGAATTACAAATGGGTTTTTTACGGGATTATTTATGATGAGAGGAAAATCCATTTCGTTATTCGGATACATTTTATAACCCTGACCAGGAATATCCATCATTAAAGGCTGCTTGGTCTTATTACCACTATCCACCATTATGCGATATTCGAGACGAGCTTCTTTACCTAACTCACGTTTCAATGTCTTCGCCAATAAATTTACATAATGTTCTTCGAGATATTCGAAAAAAAATTGGCTGGGAACCTGTATAACAAGAATATTATTTTTTATTGAGATCGGTTTGATGGGCTCAAACCATGTTTTGAAATGCTGCCATTCAACAATGTCCTTGATTATCTTTAAACAATTAGTCCAAACTTTTTCAGCATTCTTCTCCATCAGTTAGTAAGCAATTTATATCGAGTTAAGAATCTTCTTTTCAAATGGGTTGTTTCAAAGGAACGAAAAAAATTTTCAAAGGAGGACGAATATCTAAAAATCTTTTCTAATAAAAAATTTTTATTCCTCTGTTTTTTTTGTAACCGTAATAGAACTTGATTTTGATAATTTTTTTGTCGGGTATTTTGAGAAATTAAAGTCCAACCTGCCAAGATTAATTCCTGCCCAACCGACCTGGTTTACGATTACATCATTTCCTTTCTTGTTTTTAAATACAACAGGTGCATTTAAAAATGTATGTGTATGCCCTCCAATAATAAGATCAATGTTTTCAGTTTCGTTTGCCAATCGTTTATCGCTTACCTTGTTATCAGTATATTGGTATCCAAGATGTGAAAGACAAATGATCAGATCGCAATTTTTTTCTGTTCTTAATTTATATGCTATTTCATTTCCCTTCGTTACAGGATCAAGATACTTTGTACCAGCGGAAAGATTTTCGGATACTAAACCTGTCATTTCAATACCTAATCCAAAAACGCCAATTTTTATTTTTCCTTTTTTGAAAATTTTATATGGTTCATGCTTATATTCCATCGGTGTACCTGTAAGATCGTAATTGGAAACGAGCATGGGAAATTTTGCATGATTTGTCAACTGCATTGCCAGGTTTTCCAGTCCACCATCAAAATCATGATTACCGATGGTAGTTGCCTCATAACCCATCGAGCTCATTGCTTTTATTTCCGGTTCCCCTTTATAAAAATTGAAATAAGGAGTGCCCTGAAATATATCTCCAGCATCCAATAACAAAACATGTTCTTCCTCTCTTCGTATTTTTTCGATTATTTCGGCTCTTGCCGCTACACCACCTAATCCCTGGTTACTACTACCGTCCATTGGAAAAGGATCTATTCGACTGTGTACATCATTTGTATGTAAAATGGTGAGTTGATAAGACTTTTCGTCAGCGACTAATTCGGTTAATAATGATTTGCCCGCAAAAAGAGTTCCTGCCGCCATCATGTTGTTATATATAAAAGTCTTTCTAGTTAACATAACTGACTCTTTCTATGTTTGTAACAGTTACTTTTTTATTTTGATCATTAATGAACTTTACATAATCAAGAAGTGCATCACGAAGCAGGTACCCATTAGCACTTCTATGAATGTTTTTAAGCAAATTTGAATTCATAGCAACATAATCTGAATGCACAATTGTATAATCGCCATTTAAGTCCAGTGGTTTGCCGCCGACCAATACTTGTTGTGCGGTTTTATTTACAATTTGCATAGTAATACCAGATTCAATTACACCCTCATTGGCGGCAAGTGTATCCAGGTATTGCTTTAAAAGACTTCCTTTTACTTTTAATAATACCATCAGGTTATCAAAGGGCATTAATTCAAATATCTTTCCTTGTGTAATGGCGCCAGCTGGTATTTCTGGTAAACGAATACCTCCTGAATTCATAAATGCCGCATCAACTTTTGGATCTACTTTCTGTTTCGCCATTTCCAGGTACGCATCTGTCAAAAAAAATCCTAATGTGTTTCCTTCGCTTTTCTTTTCAAGTTTCACAGCATTATAACCGATCACAACATTCATTAGTTTATTTACGCTATCAGAATATGGCTTTACAACAGATGTAAGCGATTTGCTGCCTTTATCATATTGTTGAATTCGGTAATTACTGTATTGAACATTTTCTGTTTTGTAAGAAGTGTTACAGGAAACCGCAAAAAAAATGGCGATCAGGAATGGGTAAAATGAAAATTTTCTCATAACAAGGAAGCATCTGAAGGTAGATACTTTTATTTTTAAATATGGGTAAATTGAAAAAATATTTTTTATAAAAATATTTTTAATTCAACTACAAACGGAAAAATATTTCCTTTATTGATTGGAATTTATCCTTACTTTAGGGAACCTAATTTTTACACTGTTATGCGAAAATTTTTTCTCCTGCTGACAACAGTAATTTTCATTTTTTCAAAATCTACAATAGCTCAATCAACTAACAAACAAAAGGTTTCATTTGGTATTAAATCCGGTGTGAATGTATCTCGCTTAAATTTGAGTGGAAATTCAGCAGATCGTGTCACCTCCAATTTTCGTACTGGTTTCGTTGCGGGTGCATTTGTGCACATTCCAATAAAAAAATTCCCTATCTCTATTCAACCCGAATTTCTTTATTCCTCGATGGGTGGTGATCTGTCAACTGAATTAAAAGAAAAGAAAAATTTTCGCTTCAATTATTTTTCAATTCCCGTTTTAATAAAATACCAATTTTCAAAAAAGTTTGTGGCTTTTGCAGGTCCACAGTTGGATGCGATCCTTTATGCGGAAGAAAGCAACAAATTGGGTGAGTTTGATATAACAGGATCTGTTGAAGAAATTGATGCTCATATTACCGGTGGATTGGAATATTGGATAGGGAAGGATATTATGCTAAGTGGCCGGTATATGTACGGATTTTATGAAGTGCATACTATGGCACCCGGTATTTCAATGATCAATCGGGGGTTTCAATTCACAATAGAATCGTGGATTTCAATTCACAATAGGACTAAGATTCCGTAAAGCAAAACCCTGGCCCGAACCCGTTGTAGTTGCACCTCCTGTTGATAAAGACTCAGATGGTGATGGAGTATTTGATAGCAGAGATAAATGTCCGACTGTTGCAGGTGTTGCTAAATACGAGGGATGCCCAATTCCTGATACCGACAAAGACGGCATATTCGATGATAAAGATAAATGTCCTGATATGCCCGGTTATCCTGAGCTGGGCGGTTGTCCATATCCTGACCGCGACAAAGATGGTGTTACAGATAACAAAGACCGCTGTCCTGATGAACCAGGTTCCACCAAGAATGATGGTTGCCCTGTTACAGATCGGGATGGTGATGGGGTTCCTGATGCCACTGACCGTTGTCCGGATACGCCTGGTCCCGGTTCAAACTATGGATGTCCTGAAGATGTAAAAACTAAACTTACATATATCGCTAAGAACATTTATTTCCATACCAACAATGCTACACTCCAGGAAATATCTTATGAACCATTGAATCAACTCGCAGATATACTTAATAAATATCCTAATGCTAAACTTACCATAGAAGGCCATACAGATAATACCGGCTCAAATGCTTATAATTTAAAGCTGAGCAACGACAGGGCAAAAGCTGTAGTGGATTATCTTGTGAGCAAGGGAATTGGCGTTAGTCGTTTAAGTGCAGTTGGGTATGGAGAAGACAAACCTGTAACGACAAATAACACAGCAGAAGGCAGAACTCTTAATAGAAGAGTAGAGTTGATACTTTCAGAAAACTGATTAAAAAAAAACTAGAACTATTCGGTTCAGGTGGTAACGTTTTTTTATCAATAAAAATTCAATATTTGCAAAACCATTCAGCTCCGGTATAAATAACCGGCCTGTAGTTAATGAAAAAACAACTTACTTTAAAAGTCAAGCCTTCTGAATCGGCAGATGATAATTATCTTAAAAAAATTGTTGCTGTAGAAGTTGGTTGTAAAGTGCCTGATATCACTGGTTATTCTATTCTGAGAAAATCGATCGATGCACGCAGCCGGCAGGTATACGTCAATCTTTCTATTGAAGCGTTCATAAATGAACCATACTATCATCAACCATTTTCTAAGATCAATTTTGGAGATGTTAGTCACTCAAAGAAAAAAGTTATAATTATTGGTGCCGGGCCTGCAGGATTATTTGCTGCATTACAATTAATAGAAAAAGGTATCAAATGTATTATTCTTGAACGAGGCAAAGATGTAAAATCGAGAAGAAGAGACCTGGCAGTTTTAAATAAAGAAGGAATTATAAATCCTGAAAGCAATTATTGTTTTGGCGAAGGCGGTGCCGGCACTTATAGCGATGGTAAATTATACACCCGCAGTACTAAACGTGGTGATGTAAACCGGATTCTGAATTTATTAGTTCAGTTTGGCGCTGATGAAAAGATCCTTTATGAAGCTCATCCGCATATTGGAACAAATAAATTGCCACAAATAATAACCGCGATCAGAAAACAAATTATTGATAGTGGCTGTGAGTTTTTGTTTGACAAAAAAGTAATTGATCTTATAACTGTGGATGGGATCATAAAAAAAGTGATCACTGCCGACGGTACAACACTAGAAGGAGACGCGATGATCCTTGCGACGGGTCATTCAGCAAGGGATATTTTTTTAATGCTGCATGACAAGAAAATTAAAATTGAAGTCAAACCATTTGCTTTGGGAGTTCGGGTTGAGCATCCCCAATCTTTGATCGATTCTGTTCAATATCATTGCTTGGTTCGGGATGAATTTCTTCCACCATCTTCTTATAGCCTGGTTCACCAGGTTGATGGAAAAGGTGTTTTCTCTTTTTGCATGTGTCCCGGTGGTATCATTGCTCCTGCTGCCACTGATCCAAATGAGCTTGTGGTGAATGGCTGGTCTCCTTCCAAAAGAAATAATCCTTTTGCAAACAGTGGAATTGTAGTATCCGTTGAAGAACAGGATCTCAATAGTTATAAACAACATGGTGCTCTTTCTGCAATGTATTTTCAAAAGGAAGTGGAACAAAAAGCGTTTGCAGCAGGCGGCGGAAAATTTGTGGCCCCGGCTCAGCGACTTATTGATTTTTGTGATAATAAAATGAGTTCTTCATTGCCAGAATGTTCTTATTTGCCCGGAGTTAATTCGGCATTGCTTAAAGATGTATTACCCCAGTTTATTAATGAAAGGCTACGAATAGCTTTTAAAGAATTTGGAAAAAAAATGCGGGGTTATTTTACCAACGACGCTGTAATTGTAGCTACTGAATCAAGAACCTCATCCCCTGTTCGTATTCCACGAGAAGCTGACACTCTTCGTCACCCTCAAATAAAGAACTTATATCCTTGTGGCGAAGGTGCTGGTTATGCTGGCGGAATTGTAAGTGCCGCAATTGATGGAGAAAGAGTTGCTTTATCTATCGTTGAAACTCAGTTAGCAAACCAGTTTTAAGAAATATCCTGCCAGCAATCATTTATTTTACGATTCGTGATTGCACCTGCCTAAATTTGGCTACTGAAACTTTATATATGTCTCTATTGGAAGTTCAAAATCTGAAAAAATATTTTGCAACACAAAAAGCAGTTGATGATATAAGCTTTAGTGTAAACAAAGGAAGCATTTTTGGTTTGCTTGGTCCAAATGGTGCCGGCAAAACCACTTTGATCAGAATGATCACAGGTATATTTTATCCTGATGAGGGACAGATCCTTTTTGATGGAAAAAAATTTAACCCCATAAATGATGTTGTTCATATAGGTTATATGCCGGAGGAAAGAGGCCTTTATAAAAAAATGAAGATCGGAGAACAAGCTATCTACCTCGCCCAATTAAAGGGATTAAAAAAGAGTGAGGCCATGACTAAGATAAAAGAATGGTTTATAAAATTTGAAATGCAAAGCTGGTGGGCAAAAAAAGTGGAAGATCTTTCAAAAGGAATGAGCCAGAAATTACAGTTTGTCACAACCGTGTTGCATGAACCTAAGCTTATTATTCTTGATGAACCGTTTAGCGGTCTTGATCCTGTAAATAGTAATTTGATAAAAGATGAGATCTATAAATTGGCGCAAAGAGGATCAACAATAATTTTCAGTACACACAGGATGGAACAAGTGGAAGAGATCTGTGATCATATCATTCTTGTAAACAAAGGACAGAAAATCTTGGATGGCACCGTGAAAGATGTAAAACATCAATTCAAGGAAAATCTTTTCAATATTGGCTTTGAAGAAATGCCTCAAACTCTGAATGGTAATCCTCCATATGAAATGGTAGGCACAAAAGATCATCAATATATTGTAAAGATCAAAGAGGGTTTTAAACCAGCTGATGTATTAAATTATTTTCTTCAACAGGGAGCAAAAATTATTTCTTTTAACGAAATGCTTCCTTCACTCAGCGACATTTTTATCAAGCTTGTTGAAGGCACTCCATTAACAAGGCAATTTCTCCCAAAAGAAGTTATTGAATAAACATCAAACTAATAATATCATTTTATGAATAAGATATGGTTGGTAATGAAAAGAGAATATGTTACGAGAGTAAGAAATAAAACTTTTTTGCTTTCAACTATTTTGCTGCCATTGGTCATGGTATTATTTATTACCGGAGCTGTTTTTTTTGCAGCGAGGCCAGAGGGTAAAAAGAAAATTGCTGTTATTGATAAAAAGGGAAGCCTGGAAAACTTTCTGAAAAGTGATACTTCGAAAATGATCTTTGATTTTAATTCAGGAGCCGATACAAGCAATTTTTCCCAAAAAGGATTTGATGGATTGTTATATGCTGTTGATTCCACTGGTCAACATTTCCTGTTGAAAACACAGAAAGCTGCCTCGAATGAAACAATGGATCGCCTAAGAGACAGGCTGAGCAATGCCTATGTGAGCGGCAAACTGCTTGAAAAAAATATTACTATCAACCAAATTGATTCTATTAACAAGGCTTCTTCGTCCTATTATACTGTTGATAATACTGATGAAAAAAATAAAAATGTAAACTCATCAGTTAATGCAGGGATCGGTTTTGCAAGTGGTATCATCATTTATATAACCATGTTCATTTTTGGCGCCATGGTGATGCGTGGAGTAATGGAAGAAAAAACAACACGTATTGCAGAAGTAATAATAAGCAGCGTAAAACCGTTTCAATTAATGATGGGTAAAATCCTTGGCATCGGCGCTGTTGGTCTTACCCAAATGCTTCTTTGGATCATACTTATTTTTTTGATAAGCACCGCAGCGTTTACGTTCCTTCCAACAGATGTACTTGAACAGGTTAAGCATATTCAGAGTAACCCGGGAATGATGACGTCTAATCCGGGACAATACAGTGCGGCTGCAAAAGGGATCGCCAATCTTACTAATTTGAATTGGCCATTAATTCTCGGCTGCTTTCTCTTTTATTTTCTTGGAGG
>VBAS01000264.1 GCA_005882975.1 Bacteroidota bacterium
ACTTTTTATAGTACTATACTAAAGTATAGCACTATACTTTTGGAAAGCGACCCAAAAAACAAAAAACCATGGTAACAAAAGTTAAAGAAAACGAAAGAACGCATGAGACCTGTACTAAAGCGCTGATCCCTGTACGGGATGCATTGGATATTTTAAGCGGCAAATGGAAGTTGCCCATTATCCTTGCTTTGCAATTTGGCAACAAGCGATTCAGTGAGCTGGCGAAGCAAGTGCATGGCATCACTGATAAAATGCTATCAAAGGAATTAAGAGAGTTGGAGATGAATGAACTTGTAAAACGGACAGTATATGATACCGTGCCAGTAGTGGTAGAGTATTCAATGACGCCTTATGGCGAAACACTGGAGAAAGTAATTGAAGAATTGCAGATTTGGGGAGCTCAACATAGAAAACGGATAATAAGAAAAGGAAAGTAGAGCATTATCGGTATTGCCTTTTTCTTTTAGGCATATCTCTAACAGCAATTTCTTTGGGGATCAACATTAATGCATGCCATGTCCATTTTAAAGACACCCGTATTAACCTGATTATGTAAGGCAGTTTTTTTCTTCTCATTGCAATAGTAGTTTATGAAATTTTGTAAATGTCTTTAAATGTATTTTTTTAAAAGTAAAGACTACATTAAGCATTATCTGAATTGTCTTTCACTCGCTTTTTTTCTTTTGGGTATATTCCAAAAATTTACCTCTTTTTCATGATACGGATCATTCGGTATTATTAATGCATACCATACACTTTTCATTGCAAGCCTCGTTAGTCTTATAAAATGAGGCATTTTTCTTTTCTGCATAGCATTTAGTTTACAAGTGCAATTTACTTGTAAGTAAGAGTGAGCCCCATACCACTTTGGGGGTAAGTGACGTTAAAGTTTTCTAAATGCAAACTGATTGTTCCAACGCAAAAATCCATGGAAGCTATCCGAAAATTGAATTTAGCAGACCTGCAAGACGAACTCCTCCTTTTAATAATTGAGTGTTCAGCATTTCGATATAGTCAAAATTATATCGAAAGCTTAGTTTTGGTTCAGGTTGGGTAACACTGTTATAAATTTTCCCGGCAAGTTGATATGATTCAAAAAACCATTCATTCGGCGGTTGTTCCTGCCATTGTTTACGCTGGGCCTTGGTTGTATGATTGATCCATGCAGTATATTCTGTATAACTGAGTTTTTGGTATTCAATTAATTTTTCGTCCCATAAACTATGCAGGTTTGTTGATTCGCCAAACCACTGCAAACGAATACGGTTGCCACCAAGGTCTTCGAACTGGCCAACATGAAGGGGTTGGTGTATATCGCCTGCGATGTGGATCAACAAACGCAGGTACATTTGTTTTTTGTCAAGAGGTAATTGTTTGTTTTTTAGTTCGGAGATGAGGAAGTTAAGTTTTGTGTACGCATTTGTCAACGTATCATTTCCTAATGCAGAATTGAATTCATTTTGTGATAGACCTTGTTTCACATTTATGTAGTGCCATGTACTTAAATAATTAAATGTCGAATCAGATTTAATAAAATCCGGCCAATTACTGGTGATGGCAATTGATTCGTCGCCTAATATTTCACGGATCGCTTTTCTTGCCTTATTACTGAGATAGCTGTCGGCGATCTCACCAACTATACGATGACCGTTCTGTCCCCACCATGCAAAAGACGAAATGGAAACGGTAATGAAGGTTATTGTTAGCAGTAAGAATTTAATACTCCTCATGTGAATTTCTTTTGCCGCGAAGGTAACAGCTAAGGGGTTCTTAACAAAGAAAGAAGAAAACGGATTGTGCGGATACAGCTCATCATTATTTTATCTTTAAATAATGAAAAAAATTTGGAATGGAATTAAAGGAGTCGGAAGAATAATGGCCAGGATCATTGTGGAAATCATTCATCGGCTTGTAATAAATTTATTTGATACATTATTCGGATTTTTAAATTGGCCGGAAAAAAAATTACGTGTCATGATTTTTATTCTACAAGATCAGCAAACGAATGCTGTTGTTTCTCCGACGGATCTTGCTACTGCCATGGAATATGCAAAAAGGTCATTCCAAAAGAACTTCAATACCAGGTTACTGCCATCTAAGCCCGGGCAACCGTTTGCTGCAGTGCTGCAGAAAAAAATACCACATGAAGTGTTATATCCAAAAGGCAGTGTCGGTGCATTAGTAGAAGAGTTTAAAAGTCCAGGCAATTTTTTTGCCAGTAATCTTAGCGGATTATTTTATCCTGTCACAGCATTTGTCGTTTTAAATATTGATCATGCAGCTGGTTGTTCTCTCGGTCCTCTTACTGATTATGTCACTTTAGATCCGGATGGAGCAAAAAATGCTTCCACATTGGCACATGAGATCGCTCATGCCTGCGGTCTCTGGCATGTACCGTCGAAGTCAAATCTTTTGTGGCGAACTTTTAGCAGAGGTGATGAAGTGAAATGGTGGCAGAAGAATATTTTTCGCAGTTCAAGGCATGTTACATATTGGTAAAGATCAATAGTGTGTATTATTAAATTGTTTACAGCAGAATTTTATTTAAATTCATTTCTCATTGTTTGCCATGGATCGCCGTAAAGCCATAAAAAATCTCGCCATTGTTTCCAGTGGATTGATCACACTTCCCCAATGGATGGTGAGTTGTGGTGTAAGCGATACAACAATTCATCACTCTTCTTTTTCAGTTGCCGAACAAAAAATTCTTGCCAGTATTACAGATACGATCATTCCTGCAGGCAATTCGATAGGTGCTCTATCAGTAGGTGTTGATAAATTCCTGCAAAAATTGATCGATGACTGTTATGAAAAAGATACACAGGATAATGTAAAGACGCAATTGAAATCGTTGGAGGAGTCTGCAAAAACAACCAATAACAGATCGTTTGCTGATTGTACACAAGCTCAACGGGAACAGTTATTATTAAAACTTTCTACTTCAACAAACAAAGTAGAAAAAGATTTCTTTGATCTAATAAAATCGGAGACTATCAGGGGTTTTAATACATCGCAAAAAATAATGGAAGAATATCTTGGTTATAAAGTAGCACCGGGACATTATTATGGCAGCGTAGATATAAAAGCAGCAGATCATGCCTGAGGATAAAAAAAGAACATACGATGTTATTGTGATCGGTTCCGGCGCCAGTGGTGGTTGGGCAGCCAAAGAGTTTTGTGATAAAGGATTAAAAACATTGATGCTTGAACGTGGCCGCAATGTGGAGCATGTAAAAGATTATCCAACTGCATCAAAAGCTCCATGGGAATTTGAACATCGGGGAACGGTATCGATTGAACAGCGTAAAAATTTACAAGGTGCAAGAAATCTTCGGGAAGAAACTGTGCATTGGGCATTAAAGGATGATGAACAACCTTTCATCCAGGAAAAACCATTCCGTTGGGTCCGTGGTTATCATGTTGGTGGCAAATCACTATTGTGGGCAAGACAAACGCAGCGATGGAGCAATTATGATTTTGAAGGACCGGTAAGAGATGGCTTTGCAGTTGACTGGCCAATTCGTTATAAAGACATGCAAGAATGGTATGGCTATGTTGAAAAATTTGCAGGTATCGCGGGCAATAGAGATGGCTTACCTGAATTACCCGATAGTGAAGTAATGCCCGCTTTTGAAACAAGTGGCATAGAAAATTATTTTAAAGAAAGTCTGCAAAAAAATTTTCCAGACCGCCATCTTATAGCAGCAAGATGTGCACATATAACCGATCCGCAGCAAATACATATTGAGCAGGGGAGAAGCAAATGCCAGAATCAAACAATGTGTAACAGGGGTTGTATTTATGGCGCATACTTTAGCAGCAATGCATCAACAATTCCATGGGCATTAAAAACCGGTAACCTAACTATTCGGCCACATTCAGTTGTTCATTCCATAATTTATGATGATAAAAAAGGAAAAGCAACTGGTGTAAGGATCATCGACGGCACTACCAAAGAGATGATCGAGTTTTATGCGAATGTAATTTTTGTAAACGCCTCCGCTCTTAACAGTAATGCGATCTTAATGAATTCAACTTCGGATAGGTTTCCAAATGGTTTAGGTAATGACAGTGGTTTGCTTGGTAAATATATTTCCTGGCATAACTATCGTGGTAAAGCCAATGCATCTTTTGAAGGCCTTAAAGACAAAAAAACCGATGGCCGCAGCCCCAGCTATAGTTATGTACCACGTTTTAGAAATGTATTCAAACAGGAAATGGATTTTTTGAGAGGCTATGCTATCGGAGTTGCAGGCGGTAGAGGAACGTTTTCAAATACAGATATGATCGGCGATCAGTTGAGGGAAAATTTATTAAAGCCTGAGTTGGGTGGTTGGTACATCAGTACCTGGATGATGGGTGAATGTGTGCCATTGGAAAAAAATCATGTGCGGTTATCGAAAGACATGAAAGATAAATACGGCATTCCTCAGCTCATCGTTTCATGCGAATGGAGTGAGAATGATAATAAGATGGTAGCAGATTATATGGAACAAACTAAGTTGATGTTTGAGAAAGCTGGATTTATAAATATAAAAGCAGAAGATACACAATCACCACCCGGGTCTGATATACATGAA
>VBAS01000265.1 GCA_005882975.1 Bacteroidota bacterium
ACTATTATACTTTGACCAGTGCCAGACGTGTTTTGTTGCTGACCAAATTGACCAGCGAGAGTGTTTGAAGGATAATCATAATAATCAGTTCTAAGAAGGCTTTCATTGATATTTGTTCTCTTATTATAGGTAGCATCTGCGGTCCACTCTCTTCCGGCCTTAGGAAAATTATGTTTGAAACTTACCTGGGCACCTCTGAATTTGAAAGTACCTTCTGAATTTGTAAATCTTTCGAGATAAGAAGTTTTCTTAACCGTGTAAAGAGAGTCTACCAACAATTTACTAATTGATTCAGGACGGAATGTGCCATTACCAATATTTGTGCTGGCAGAAAGAGTATTCCTGTTATCGATAAAATAATCAAGACCCGCTCTGAAAAATTGAAAATTACCAACCATCTCACTATTGTCATCCTGGTGCATGTAAGTGTTTGGCTGATCAAGAATATTATACCTGTCGGTATAGCCAGTGCTAATAGATTTGCGCTGGTTATAATTAGCACTTCCGAAAACATTTATTTTGTTTTGACGAAGGCTGAAATCACCACCCAAACCAATTTTTGCTCTTGAATCAATACTTGAACGAAGACTACCATTGTAGCCAACCTTTTTATTTTTCTTTAAAATAATATTTAATATTCCGGATGTACCGCCGGATGCATCATACTTCGCCGAAGGGTTGGTAATTATTTCAACTGATTCTATTGCATCAGCAGGGATCTGCTCAAGCTGCATAGTAGTTGGACGACCATCAACAAATATCTGAGGGGTATTGTTACGAAGTGTAACGTTTCCATCCAGATCAACAGAAAGAGAAGGGACGTTTTTCATAACGTCAACCGCGGTACCCCCTGCAGCGATCACATCTTTTTCTACATTATATACTTTCCTGTCTATACCTAATTGAAATTGTGGTTTGGAAGAAACCACGGTTACATTACCAAGTACCTGTGCATCCATTTCCATTTTTATATTTCCAAGATCTTTATCAATTGCATTTAACATTGCGCTCATGTCACCGCCTTGTTGCATTTTTAATTCAAAAGCGGCAGTTTGTTCATGTGGCTTAAGGCCAATTGCGGTAATTTTTAATTTTGATTGACCAAAAAGAGGAATGTTTTCTAAAGAAAATTCTCCATTTGCTTTTGTAAGCATTCCGGCTATTATTACATCTTTTCTCTTTTTTGTGGCTGTATCCATACGACTTTGGATCAACTGAACTGAAGCGGCTTCAACTGGTTTGCCTGATTGCGCTTCTACTA
Source organism: Bacteroidota bacterium (assembly GCA_005882975.1). Classification (GTDB taxonomy): domain Bacteria; phylum Bacteroidota; class Bacteroidia; order Chitinophagales; family Chitinophagaceae; genus VBAS01. The sequence continues at coordinate 1,262 of VBAS01000265.1, forward strand.
CTTTTCCATACATACGGCCATTCATTTGTTGGCCATTTCCTGCACCACCGGGTCTTTGCATTGGATTTTGAGCAAATAAGCAAAAGCTGGTAAGGTTTAATAAAAAAACGAGAACTAACTTATTCATTATACGAGTTTTGGGATTAGACGTGCAAAGGTCATTTAACCTTCTCAAAATGTCATTTTTAAATGACAAAAGGTTTAAAGGCTATCATAGAAGGAAAATGTTCGGGATATTAACCTTGATTAACTATTTAGGCAAAAAATAGGTGATCATTACCTGGACTATACCTATAATAAAACCAATGATCACCGAGAATTTCAACAAACCTGAACTCTTTGCTCATTATCTGGTATAAAATGTCTTCCAACTTATCAGTTGAAAATGCAGAAACCTTTTCTATAACTATTTTCTCCAGGTCGAGCTCTTCCTGCAAATGACCTGCATAGGTTTTCATTATTTGCGGAAAAAGTGTTTCCAATTCCTGCATAAATGTCTTTTTCAAAGACTGAATGGTTTTATTGCCAATAAATAAGCTCAGGAAAGGCATTTCGTCACTCAGTTTATTCTTAAGAAAATTATCAACATGCGCCTCTATCATAGGCATAAGCTTTTCCAAATTTTGTGGATTGGCAATTTTTTGTTCTATGTCTTCAAACGAAAGGAATTCTATGCTTATCATTTTACCGAGTTTCTCGGCAAATATTTTTTGTCTTTTTGGAAAAATGCCATGAAAGTAATTCCGAGAATTCGACGTGGCTGTTTCGGATGAAAAAGCATTTTGATCGCAACCCAATTTGTAAACCATCCAATGAAGGCAGAAATAATTGGAATTACAAGAAGTTGGATCAGCAGCGAATAATTCATTAATTAGTTTAGACAAAGAAACATAAACACCATGCCAGGGCAAAATCATTTTGCATGCAACGCCTAATTATTTACTTTTGCTGTCGCTTAAAAATGGTAGCCATAGCTCAGCTGGTTAGAGCATCAGATTGTGGTTCTGAGGGTCGTGGGTTCGAACCCCATTGGTTACCCAAAAAATAAAAAACCTTCTGTATACAGAAGGTTTTTTATTTTCATTCTTTTCACCATTCATCAAAAAGCTCTGTTAAAAGGAATTCTACGTAAGAAAACCCATCTTTTTGCATTATTTTTACTACACTTAAATAGCAGATAAAATTAAATAATGATAAAGCTGATAAATTATATGACAAACCTTAAAAGATTACCTATCCTGATCATTATCCTGCTCATCGCGGGTGGTTTTTTTGCCGGCTCTGTGAAAAAAGAAATTGATCCTCCCGGTAAATATGAAAAGATCCTTCACAATGTTACGGACATGTTGAAGGAAGCTCATTACAGTCCTAAGCTTATTGATGACAGTTTTTCTAAAAAAATATTTTATAAATATTTCGAAGTCATTGACCCGAATAAAAATATTTTTTTGAAAGAAGATATCGATGCGCTTAAAAAATATGAATACAAGATCGATGATGAAATGAAAGGCGCTGATGTTGAATTTTTTAAAGCAGTTGGCTTGTTGTTTAATAAAAGGATGGAAGAAGCTGCAGTGCTTTATAAAGATATTTTAAGCAAACCGTTTGATTATTCAATTGATGAGACGTATGCGGGTGATCCGGATAAAATAAAATTCCCCGCAACCGAAGCAGAAAGAAAAGAGAGCTGGAGAAAATCACTTAAATACCAAGCACTCGACAGGTATGTCGATCTGATAGAAACAAGAGATAAAAACAAGGATGTTGCAGGTTTTAAAGTGAAAACTAATGCTGAATTAGAAGTTGACGCCAGGGAGAAAGTAGTAAAGTCAATGGAAAGGACATTTGAAAGATATCGTTTCAAATTTTCTGAAGATGATAAATTCAACCTGTTTGTTAGCATTATTACGAATGCAATGGATCCACATACAGAGTTTTTTCCTCCAGTAGATAAAAGATATTTTGATGAGCAAATGAGTGGTCGCTTTTTCGGTATTGGTGCATCACTTGTTTATGATGAAGGCAATATTAAAATAAATACATTGATCGCAGGAAGCCCAGCATGGAAAAGCGGGGAAGTGCAGGTGGGTGATATAATTTTGAAAGTGGGACAAGGAAAAGAAGAACCAACTGAACTTACAGGTTTTGTTGTTGAAGATGCAGTAAAACTTATTCGTGGTCAAAAAGGAACCGAAGTAAAATTGACATTGAAAAAACAAGATGGTACTGTAAAGGTGGTGACCCTAGTTCGTGATGAGATAGTACAGGACGAATCCTTTGCAAAAAGCGCTATTATCAATAATGGTACTTCAAAGCTTGGATACATTTATCTACCTGAGTTCTATGCAGACTTTGACAGGCCTAATGGTGCTCGTTGTTATATTGATGTTGCAAAAGAGATCATTAAGTTAAAGGAAGATAAAGTAGATGGCATCATCATGGATCTGCGTAATAATGGAGGGGGCTCTCTTTATGATGTAGTGCAAATGGTTGGTCTTTTTATCGATAAAGGCCCTGTGGTACAAGTGAAAGATCGTGATGGCAAGCCTAATATCCTTGAAGATAAAAATCGTGAAGTATTATATGATGGTCCGCTTACTGTAATGGTAAATGAATTCAGCGCTTCAGCTTCTGAAATTTTTGCAGCGGCTATCCAGGATTATGGTCGTGGTGTAGTTATCGGCAGCACTACTACCTATGGTAAAGGCACAGTGCAGCGCAATCTTGGTCTTGACCCTCAATCTGGTTATTTGAATTCTAATTCAGATTTGGGAACTATTAAATTGACCTTACAAAAATTTTATAGAGTGAATGGTGGATCAACCCAACTGAAAGGTGTTGCATCTGATATTGTATTACCTGATAATTATGAATACCTGAAATTCCGTGAAAAAGATGATCCGGATGCATTGCCATGGGATGAAATTCAAAAAGCGTCCATCAATAACTGGAAACCAGGTTATGAATTGGCAACAATTCAAAAATTAAGTGATGCAAGACTTCAATCAAATAAAGCATTTAAATTAATAAAAGAAAATACTGAATGGCTTTCAAAACAAAATGACAGGGAATATCCTTTGAATTTTGATAAATACCAGAAAGAACAAAAAGCGATAAGAACTACAGTTCGCCAGATAGAAGAATTGAAAAAATTACAAAATGAAATGGATGTGAATTCACTGCCGCAGGACGCGACCAGGTTTACTTATGATAAAGGAAAACAAGATCGTTTTGATCAGTGGATCAAAAACCTTCGCAAAGACATCTACATTGACCAGGCGGCAAAAGTAACTGCCGATATGGTACAGCAAAAAAATCTTGTACAAGGTAAGGCTGACGAAGCGAAGAAGCCGTTTTAATAAATGATAAAAAAAATAACCCCGACTGAGTCGGGGTTATTTTTTACAAGTCGTTCTTACAAGTATCGTTCTTTAATTATCTGGCAATGGTGATTAACATGTCCTGCAACGATATAACCAATCCCCAATACATAAGTCGAATTTTCGCTAGCAATTCCTGATTGTTCCATTTGTTCTTTGTCAAATGAAGCAAACATGGCTTCTGTTGCCTTTCGCAGAGAAACAAATTCTTCTACCATGTCATTCCAGTTTCTTTTATCTGCTTTTGCAGTTTGTGCAAAAAGGTTTTCATCAAACCCGGGCAGGGGAGTTGTGTCTTTCCTGGCAAATCGAAGTGCACGGTAAGTAAATACTCTTTCACCATCAAGCATGTGTTGTAGCACTTCCTTTATAGTCCATTTACCGTCTGCATAACGATGATCATGTTTCTCCGAAGGAATAGACTTTAAAAGATCAAATAGATTTTTTGTACTACTTTTTAGACCACTCATAAGATTGTCTTCTTTTACTTTACTTATGTAGCCATGAAAAAAATCTGGTACACGAGATAGATCGGGACGAGACATGTTGAATTGTTTAAAGGTTTACCGAAGAGAATCTTTGGAAAATAATTTAAGGCTTAAAGTTAAAGATGGAAGAGTTATCAAAATAAAAAAACCTCCGCAAAAATATTATGCAGAGGTTTTCAAAATATTTATAGTAACGATCAGAATGGTTTTAATTGATTTCCGGCTGCCCGTTCACCTTTCAGTGTTGAAGCTAGTTTTAATGCTTCATAAGCGTTTACCACTCCACCGCTTTTTGAGATCTCAGAAAGCTTTGCTTTTTTATCTGACCCCGGAACATTTACTTCATAAGTGGGAGCTACTGTAGAATTTTCAATAACATACTTTACTTGCTCAGCGCTTAAGTTTGGATAATATTCAAGTATCAAAGCTGCTACTCCAGCCACAACAGGTGAAGCCATACTTGTTCCTTGCGCATTTCCATATGTATTGCCGCCAGGAATAGTAGAATATATTTTCATACCGGGAGCAAACACATCCACTTCATTCTTCCCATAGTTTGAAAATCCTGCCGTTAAGGAATTGTATTTTTCACCTTCAGGACTTACCTGATCAATTGAAAGATCCCCGCTTGCTCCGACGGTAATCCAATTGCTGGCTCTTTTTTTATCCTCCAGGTAAATAGGATTCGGGAAATTCCATACTGTATCAACATTCTTTGAATCATTTCCTGCTGCATGTACAAGCAATACTCCTTTTGATCTTGCATACTCAACAGCTTCATCTACCCACTTTTTTTCAGGGGAAAAGCTCTTGCCAAAACTCATATTGATAACCTGTGCGCCATTATCAACTGCATAGCGAATAGCTAGTGCAATATCTTTATCATGCTCATCACCATCAGGAACAGCACGAACCATCATAACTTTTACATTGTCTGCAATACCATTGATCCCGATCTTATTTTTTCT
>VBAS01000266.1:0-4452 GCA_005882975.1 Bacteroidota bacterium
GATGTTTTCATGAATACATTAGGGCTAAGTAGGGCTACACAACCCCGTTTAACTGAACTACACTAATTAGATTTGTCAAATAAAGAACTATCCGCTCCTCAACTTAACGTGAATTATCGGATTCCACTGAGTATTAAATCCAGGGAATATCGATATGCTTCTTTCTTAGAATGACTTAATTTGCCATTCGGGAATTCCATTAAGACATACTGCTCAGAGAGAAATACTCAACTATTCAGATGATATAGTTGAATAAAAACAATTCGATGCCATTAAGAAGAAAAATAAAGGCCGGCTATATCATTGCTTTTGTATTATTAATGATCTCCTATTTTTTTATATTTCGATCCACCAGGACCGTACAAAATGAATATGATTGGGTGACAAATAGCTATAAAGCTGAAAATAAAATTGCAGAGTTAAAAAATTCAATAGGAGAGATTGAAGCCAGTGTTCGGGGATACTATATTACAAAAGATCAGTCCTATTTAAGAACATATCGTGAAAACCAGGGAAACATTGCCACCATTTATAATGAGATCAGGACCCTGGAAAGAGAAAATTCAGATCAATTAGCAAAGGTTGATAGCATAAAAAAGTTGATCGATCGGCGGCTTTCATTAATGAAAATAAATCTCGCTGCTTTTCAAGAGGCTGGAGAACAGAACACACCGCTTATTGACTCAAACCGACGCAGAGGACAGGCAATCCTGGATAGCATCAATGTGTATACTCAGCATTTTATTGCAAATGAAGAAGGTCTAATGGACCAAAGAAAAAACAATCTTACTGCTTCATTTAAAACCACGCAGATCATTATTTTCATATCCCTTATCACTTCCATAATTGCAATCTTATATTCCCTTTTGACTTATATTAAAGAAAGTGCAGCAAGAGATAGATCAACTCAAAAAAATATCCAATACCAAAAAGAATTGGAGGCGAATATTGATGAACTGAAAAGGATGGATGCTAAGCTAAGAGAACTAAAAAGCATGGAAAAATTTACTGCAACCGGTCGTGTAGCAAGAACGATAGCACATGAAGTAAGAAATCCTTTGACAAATATTTCCCTGGCAGCAGAGCAACTACAGGAAATGGCTGTTCCTCATAATGAATCTTCGGTGCTATTGGATATGATAAGCCGGAATAGCATTCGTATCAATCAGCTTGTCTCGGACTTGCTAAACGCCACAAAGGTTATTGAGTTGAATATCCGGGAAGTAAGTATCAATAAAATACTCGATGAAACCCTGGAAATGGCTGCCGACCGCATTGATCTAAGCCAGGTAAAAGTGGAAAAGAATTATGCAAAAGATCTCTGCACCGTGTCAGTTGATGAAGAAAAAATAAAGATCGCATTTTTAAACATCATCGTAAATGCCATTGAGGCAATGGAAAAAAATAAAGGCGTTCTTTCTATAAGAACTAAAAAAGATGGTGGTACATGTATTATTGAAATAGAAGACAATGGAAATGGGATGGATGATGATACCTTGCAAAAGTTATTTGAACCGTATTTTACAAGCAAACCCAATGGAAACGGATTAGGTTTAACTAATTGTCAGAATATTATTTTAAGTCACCGGGGTAATATAACCGTGAAAAGCACCTTAAGAAAGGGAACTTCCGTAGTCGTATTGCTAAGTGTAGCAGATAAAGTGTAGAATAATTTTCCCATACCTCATGCCGATGTTTGAACAATTGAGTTTAAAATGATATCTCTAGAAAAAGGTTTTGAGATAAAAGAGTCTGCACCCTCGGTTGACGCCTTTTTTCTTTCTTCATAGCTGTCGTGAGCCGTTATCATAATCAGATGGATCGAAGGAAATCTTTCTTTCCACCGTTTTATCTGATTAATCCCTAATCCATCAGGTAAATGGTTATCTAAAAAGACATAATAAAAGTAATCGGGGGATTGAAGCATCTTATCAGCTTCCGCAAGACTGCCGGCAAATACTGTTTGTATATTCTTTTGCTTCAATATGTTGCTTAGCAGATAGCAAATATCTGTCTCATCATCAACTATCAAAGCTCTCTTTCTTTTAGGGTCGGTTAGCTTGTTAGTTTTCAACTCGGGATTTGGATCGTCATATTTTCTTTTCACAAGATCTTTTCGTTTTTCACGAGATAAAAAGGGCAATTTTATTGCCAAACACCTCCAGATAAAAATGATTTAGTAATTTAGTAAGAATAGATTTGGCATGATTTCAGATTAAAATGTGAGGTAATAATTTCCCAAATTTAAACTCCCTTCCAATGGCAAAAAGAGCTCTCATTATCGATGATGACATCGACCTGTGTTTACTGCTTACTCGTTTCTTAAATAAAAATGGATTTGAAACCAGTTCTGCCCATTCGGGTGCAAAAGGTATTGCGCTGTACGATCCGGCAAATTTCGATGTAGTAATATGCGATTACCGGCTTGATGATATGGATGGCATTAAACTTATCAAAGGACTTAAAGCCAAAGATCCCCATGTTCGCATATTAGTTATAACGGGTTACTCGGATATAAAAACTGCTGTTGAAGTAATTAAATTAGGCGCTTTTGATTATATAACGAAACCGCTTATTCCAGATGAGGTGCTTTCAATTTTAAATAATTTATCGAACAAAAGCGAAGACAAAGCTGTTGCCGCGAGCCAGCTCGCTGAACAGGGAACAAATGCGAAAAGAAAATCAAACGTAGATTTTTACAAAGGCAAATCTCCTGCATCGGTTTTTTTACATGAACAGGCTAATATAGTTGCCGGCACTAATTATAGTGTGCTGCTTTATGGTGAAAGCGGAACCGGAAAAGAAGTTATTGCCAGCTTGATCCATAATCTTAGCGAACGTAGTCATAAACCATTTGTAGCACTTGATTGCGGAACGCTTTCAAGGGAATTGGCAGGGAGCGAACTTTTTGGACATGTGAAAGGTTCATTTACCGGCGCCATCCAGGATAAAGAAGGTCATTTTGAATTGGCTGAAGGTGGTACTTTATTTTTAGATGAAGTAGGTAATCTTTCTGCTGGTGTTCAAGCCGCTTTACTACGTGTAATACAAGAAAGAAAATTTAAACGTGTTGGTGGTAATAAAGAGACACCAACCGATGTACGTATCATAGTAGCATCAAATGAAAACCTGAATGAGGCATACAGAAAAGGAAAATTCAGAGAAGACCTGTATCATCGTTTAAACGAGTTTTCAATACACCTTCCCCCTCTTCGTGAAAGACGGGAAGATATTATTCCATTATCAGAATTTTTCCTTGATAAATCAAATGAAGAAACCAGGAAAAATATAAGTGGTTTTAATGAGGATGTACTTAATATATTTCTTGAATACTCATGGCCAGGTAACCTGAGAGAATTCAGAAATGTTGTTCGTCGTGCAGTATTGCTTACTTCTTCCGATGCAAAAATTGCGGTTTCATCTTTACCACAGGAAATTGTACATCATGTACCACATCATCACGTACCCGCTTCTCCATTTGAACAATCAATGCATCCTCAATTTGATGGTTTAACACATCCTGAAAATTTTCCTAATAAAGATCTTTTGAAAGGAGCAGCAAGCCGGGCAGAATTTTATACCATTATGTCCGTGATGCAACAAGTAAATTTTAATAAGAAAAAAGCTGCAGAGTTATTAAAGATAGATCGTAAAACTCTTTACAATAAATTGAAAAGTTTTCAAACTACTCAGCAGCAATAAAATTAATTATATTGTTTACCGAGGAAAAAAATACACAATAACATTGTGTATTTTTTTTTATTCTTAATGAAAAGATTTAGCTCAATTCCATTTTTAAACATAGAATTCCTGAGGCATAGTGTTTGTGAAAAAATTAATGATACCTCATTCATTAATATAAAAAAAATCAGGTTATGACAACACGTAGAAATTCAACCAGGGGATTCGGAACAATGGATTCCGATGAACGTCGACGCAGTGGTCGAGGAAGTCAATCACAAGGTCGAAGTCAAAACAGGGAGTATGAAAGTGACTATGAAGACTATTCAGATGAAGATGATGATGAAGAACAGGGAAACCGTTATTCCAATTCCAGTCGTAACCAAAATGACTGGGACGATGATGATGATAATTACAGCCAGGGAAGAAGTGGTCGAATGGGTAGACGTTCAGGTATGAACTATCAGGATGATGATGATGATAATTATAACCAAAGAAGCAGTGGACGCAGGCGTTCAGGAATGAATTACCAGGACGATGACTATGACGATTATGGTGGATCAAGAAATGGTGGAAGTGGACAAGGAAGAAATCAAAGCAGGGGCTATGGTTATGATGATGATTACAATAGTTCAGGCAGTTCTTATTCAAGAAGAGGATTTGGCAGCATGAGTAGAAATATGGGATCAGGATATGGCGGAAATTCAGGTGGAAATTCCGGTTATGGTAATGAAGGCCGCGATCAATATTCAAGAGGACAAAATAGTGGAG
>VBAS01000266.1:4567-8361 GCA_005882975.1 Bacteroidota bacterium
GCTGGGGCTCAGGTAGCAGTTCCTGGGGAACTGGTAGCAATGAGGGCCGTGGCAGCAACCGCGGATATTCAGAAGATCAGTATTTAGGAAGAGGCCAAAGTCGTACAAGCCGTTATGACGATGATGATCGTTCCGGAAATAGCAGTTCCCGGAAAGGAAGAGGTAATTCTGGTTCATCAGGCAGACGGAGCGGACGCGGCAGTTTTTAAGATCATATGGTGAAATAATGTAAAAGAGTTGTTTATCAAACGAAAACCCGGTTTATAAAACCGGGTTTTTTCAATTAAAATTATATTTAAGAATTTACGGAATACTATTCCCTGATTCTTTAAAAATATTTCGAACACTTTTCTTTACATCGAGATCACTAATTCCTCCGCTTAATCTTTCTGTCGTCCACCCTTGCCAGATCTTTTTATCCGAGTCAGCATCGATCATCGTAATAGTAACTGTGGCTTCTTTTACAGGAACCTGGTATTGCTGATACCCTAAAAACTGTGAAGGATAATAGATCGTTGACCATCTTCTTGTATAAGGATTATAATAATAGCGACTATACGGTTGAGAATATACAGGATCATTTTGTGATTCTACATTTCTTTCAACCAATACATCATAGCTTACCAGCACATCCGGATTATCGGAAACTTCCTGCCAACCCCATTTATTAAGCTCTGCATTTACAGAATTATGTACACTTAGATCCGCAAAAGCTGTTGCCCTTTTTGTATTTGAACCATCATTCTCATTTTCTTTTACATCTACCCACATATAAGTTTTATAATTGGATAAATTGGTATTGCTGTCTTTTTCGACATATGCAGGAGAAGAGCAACTAAAAAAAATTGCTGTTACACAAACTAATACTCCTGTAATATTTATATTTTTCATAAAACGGTTTTCAACATCAAAGACTATTTGAGATTCGGGGTGACTTTTCTTCCACCGGATCTCCATCATTATATTCCGCGGGATTTCCGTTAGGAAATTCTCCCGGAGGTATAAAGTCTCTTCCCTGGGGCTTATTGTTACGTTTTCCTTTTGATCTTTCATCCTGTATATCGGGGTCATGTTGGCCAGTAGAAAGAGATGTATTTGGTTCTTTATTTATTGATGGATCTGGCGGTGGATTTTTTTTGTTTTCCATATTACTATTTATGTTTTTCAAAAGAAAATAGGGGTTCTACCAATATCTTTTTTGAATAGCCTTTGCAGAATCAAGATGCATTTTTAAAGTCGGTAAGGTTTTATCAGCAAAATTTTTAACATCAATATCAGATGCATTTGATCTTGTATTTTCAAAAAGAGAGATCCCATCGTTATGAGACTTAACCATCATTGATATATATTCTTTATCAAAAGCTTTACCTGATTTTTTCTGCATATCATTATACATCTTTTGTTTATCATCAGATATTGTTGCAGGAACATCGACATGGCGCTGATCAGCTAAAGATTTTACTTGCTGATTTGCCGCACTGTGGTCTCTTTCCAGCATAGCTGCAAAATTTTTCACTGCATCGATGGTTGCCTTTTGTTGTGCAAGCTTAGCTAATTGCACTTCGGCCATGCCGGAGTTTGTAGCTTTTTTAAGAAACTCGGTGCTTTTTTCATCAGTTACAACATTATTTGTTGTACTGCTATTGGCATCAGCGGTTGTGCTTGTGTTCGCATTTGCATCAACAGTTGTGTTTGTACTCGTACCCGTATTCGAAGTATTTTCAGTTGTAGTAGTATCATTCCTGTCATTACATGCTATTAGCATAAAACAAAACGCTGGCAGCAAAGCAAAAATCTTTTTCATACAAAAACATTTGATTTAAAAAATTATTTCCGAAGTAAGCGTATCGGAAATCGTGCCATCAGTAAAACAAAAATGAAATCATTTTTTTGCACATCATTATCACTGGCATGATTTTTTAATACATATTATCGTAGTTTCTTTGGGGTGTTTGATTAAAATTAAATCGGAAACGATTTTTTATTCTGAGATGATACCCATCGAACCTGAACCAGGTAATGCTGGCGCAGGGAAAAGAAACTTAAAAGAGTTTCGGCTTCGCCGAAGCTCTTTTTTTTGAACAGATCTTTATAGCTATGACCAAAGTAATTGGAAAATTGGTTGTTCTAGATTTAGTAATGAATAGACGGGAATTTTTTACCCGTATCACTTCCCCAAAAATGATAGTCTAAATTTTACACTTAGAATTTTGATACTTAAGATTGAATGTTACTTCCCCCTTTTGTAATAATACCGTCAGAGGTGGTAATCAAAAAGGCGGCTGTAAGAAGTATGTAGCAGCATTTAATAAAACTAATTATATCTTACCTGGCATCCGCTGCAAAAGAAAGTTCGTCTTTTCGTTTTGCCACAATATTTTTTGATAATAGCCAGGTTACATCTTAAACACGTTTTTTTTGTATGAGCCAGCCAGTGTTTTCTCAATGTAAATTCCTTTTTCCATTTTAGAAAATCAAAGCTATAATTCCGGGCTTCTTTTATTACTGCAGAAAGCTTTGATGCCGGAATGTATTCAATAAAGTTTTCGGGATGCAGTTTTATCCGGTATAAAACTTCGTTTTTGATAATATTACCAACTCCGGAAAAAATTTGCTGATCAAGTAATGCATCACAGATCAAAGTATCTGGAATGCTTTTAAGTTTTTTTCTGGCTTTTAGAGGATCCCACTGATCACTTAAAACATCAGCTTGCCAGTCATAAAGATTATCGGCATCCCGTGGAAGGAATTTTACTGAGCAATTATAAAAATAAATAACATGCTTATCTACTCTAAGAGCAAGTCTTAAACTACGGGCAGGCTTTTTATTTTCGTCCATGCTGTATGAGCCAAACATCAATAAATGGATCCTGATTATTCCTTCTTTTGTATATATTAATAACTGTTTACCCCAACACCGGATGTCATCAACTTTTTTTCCAGTCAACCGGTGCATTTCAATTTTAGCATTCCCAAATGCTTCAATAATTTTCTTTCTTTTAAAAAACGGGGTTATCAGTTCTTTTAATATAAAAATAGAAGGTCCTTCCGGCATAGGTGACGGTATTAAATACCAACTAAAGTCAGTTATTTATTTACTGGTGCTTTTCTTTCTGCCGGAAGAACTCTTTGATCCTTTTTTCTTCGGCACTTTTGCGCCGGATTGGCGGGCCTCAGAAAGACCTATGGCTATCGCTTGCTTACGACTTGTCACTTTTTTGCCGCTGCGACCACTTTTTAAAGTTCCTTTTTTCTTTTCATGCATTGCTTTTTCAACTTTTTCTCCAGCCTTTTTTGAATACTTTGCCATATGATAAAATTTAAAGTTTAAAATAAATGGTGGCTTGTAATTGTTGATATATCGAAATGAAATAAACAAATGACCTAAAAAGTTGAGCCAGTCATCGAAATAGATTCGGGCCTGCTTTCGTTACTTTTTTCATCTTCCTCCTCCGCCTGGAAATTGATATATGATTCAGCGATATCGGTTAACAGGCGATCTGTTTCTTCTTCTTCCTGTAAAGTTTTGTCAAGTAAAGAGGCCACCCTGTTTTTTCCAAGTGTAAGTGCAAGCTGAACTAAGCCACCGTATGATGCTATTTCATAATGCTCTACTTTTTGAGCAGCAATGATAAGAGCCGCATCTCTTGTCATGCTTCCTTCTTTGGTTTCATTGATGATCGTTTTTCCTTCTTTGATCAGGCCATCCATTGCTTCGCATTTTTTACCTTCTGGTTTTTCACCTAATAATTGAAATACCTTATCTAATCTTTTTATTTGTTTTTCGGTCTGTT
>VBAS01000164.1:0-506 GCA_005882975.1 Bacteroidota bacterium
TGCACTAAAATTTCTTCAAAAATGTAAAGTTCCAACGGGAAGAAGAGCTCGTTGGATCATGTATCTACAACAATTTAAATTTGAAATCGTACACCGACCAGGAAAAGAGAACAAAAATGCTGATGCACTCTCTAGACAATATGAGGTAGAAAGTTATTTCTGCGGAGCAGAAAATTTAAGGGGGGAAACCGCTTATAGTGATGACACTCTTTCCGAACCATCTGTATATGACACTGCCTCGGAAAATGACTATGAAAATGACGCAGATTCCGAAGATAATTCGGAAGAAGAAATTACTACCACTTCACCAACTCCTTGGGAATGTTGTGGACAAATTATCTGCGAATGCACTAGGAATTCTCCAATCAATTATAACCAATACGACGATGAATACGACTCAGACGATGAAGAAGTCGCTCAGGAAAATGAAGCAGAATACTCTCTTAAACAACGTGACGATATTATATCACTGTATTCTTACGATGATAATGATATGACCGATAATG
>VBAS01000164.1:514-4638 GCA_005882975.1 Bacteroidota bacterium
GCTTGGGAAAACGGCGAATACAATGATGAATCTTGGGGATTACCCGAAGACAATCAAGAAAAAGATATTTCTAATATATGGAGTGTATGGACAGTCTCCTATTTCTTTACCGAACAGGAGGTCAAAGATCTTTATCAGGATTTAATCAAGACTAAATGGGTAACCGCTAATCAACCCATTCGCAGAGGAAAATGGGCCTGCGACCAATATTGTGATGAGGAGAACCACCATCTCCATTCTTACTGCACTATATGCAGAAAACAAATCTATCCTGGAATGGAATATAACCATGGTTGTAAATTTGGCTTCGGAATCGGAGAAATCCATCCTGATATGAATCCTCTATATTTGATTAATGATGTATTTGGTCAGAACCTGAATTTACTCTTGAAGAACAAGAAGAATCCGACGAAGACTCAGAATTATTAGTAGAACGAAACCTCCAGGTTTTACGAGACATTCGTGAACATCGTCAAAGGATTGAACAAAGAGAACGATGTGCCAAAGAAATTCAGACCATTCTTGAAATTAATGAAAGGCATAGGAGAGAATTGAATGGTGAACCTACTGGTAGAATTCCATTAATCGAAAACCAAATGAAACCAAATATTGGACGACGTTTCCCTCGTTACTAATAATTTTTTTTTTCCCCTCTATTTTAATTAACAAATCAGTAATCAACAAAAACATTTACACCAAACTATTTTAGCAAATCACCTTGAAAAATCTATCCCAAAATGGAAAATCAACATTATTTAAATTTATATAACTATCTAGAAAGAAAAGAATTCCCACAAAATTTCTCTCCCCAACAACAAACTAAACTTGAAAAGCAAGCAAAAAATTTCCAAATCAAAAACAAATTTTTATACAAAATCAACAAGAATAATTCTGAAAAACTTTTGCGTGTGATACAACAACCGGAACTACCAGCTCTTTTGTATATGATGCATAACGACCCTACAGCTGGACATTTTGCTGTGGACGCTATGGTGAATAAAATTAAAAGTCGTTATTATTGGCCCCAATACTATGAGGATATTAGAAGATATGTTGCCGCTTGTGATGCATGTCAAAGGCGTGGACGAAACCAGAAAAATAATTTATTGCACCCTATACCCGTGCATAGTGCCTTTTATCAAATAGGTATTGACATCGTAGGACCTTTACCACGAACTCAAAGGAATAAAAAGTACATCGTAGTTGCTATGGATTACCTTACGAAATGGCCAGAAGCTCGTGCTTTGTCAGAAGCTACCGCAGAAAAAGTTGCTGAATTTATTTACGAACAAATCATTTGTCAACATGGATGTCCTCAAATCATCCTTAGCGATAGAGGAACGCATTTTAACAATAACATGATCACCAAATTATTAGAAAAGTTTAAAATTAACCACCTACTTTCGACTCCTTATCACCCTCAGACCAATGGATTAGTTGAAAGATTTAATAGAACGTTGTGCGAATCTTTAGCTAAACTCAGCACAAAAACAAATGATTGGGATCTTTTTATAGCTCCAACGTTATTCGCTTACCGTACCTCTAAACATTCTACAACGAAAATAGAGCCATTTTTCTTGGTATATGGACGATCGGCCAGATTACCGGTAGATGGATCTGAAGATGCCGATTCTTTTTCTCAAAATGATCGGCTACGTAAATTAATTGATGATGTACCACATATTAGATCTAAAGCTCATGATACCATAACAAAAGCACAAACGAAACAAAAGAAATTCCACGATGATCATATAAGGAAACCGCATGGATTCCAGATCGGCGATAAAGTTTTATATTTTAAAGTCGCACTAGATCAATCACATTCTGGCAAATTGAACCCTAAATGGAAAGGACCTTATTACGTGCATCAAGTACTCCCAAATGAGTCTTACAAATTACGCACTCTTGAAGGACAAATATTAGCTGCACCCGCTAATGGAAATCTATTGAAGATATATAAAGAGTAGCTAAACTTATAAATACCCCACATTTTTCCTTCTCACTCCCTTTTCATACTTTCTTACTTGAAATTTTTATTTTTTTTTACTTTGCTTTATTTTATTTTATTTTATATTTTTATTTTGTCTTTATTTTTTTTATGGCTAGTGGTAACGATTTCTATGACGATATCTATCTCGATATACTAGAAGAAAACCCTACCTACCCTATTATAATGCCTTTACCATACAATGAGAATAGTAGTCTCGTTTCTAACGTTGAACAAATGTTCCAATACTTACTTAGAGCCCTTAGAAGAAAAGATCAAATTCTATCCTTGGTTAATGCATACTATATCGGACAAGTTCTTGACGAACGACCTAAAAAACCGAGTGAACGCACTTCTTGCTATCACGTTCTCACTGCGCATTACATAACAACTTGTACTCGAATCTATACCATCTTCAGCATCTTAGGTGTGGAACAACTTTACCGCTCTAAACGAATGAAAGTTGCTTATTTTAAGAAAATTTCTGCCAAGGAAGTTCGAAAACTCACTGAGGAAGCTACTAACAAATTCTCGCAGGAGCTCGATAATTAGGGAGGGATGATGTTACACTATGAAGATCACTGTACTATTAGCTGCGCCGAAAATCAATAATATCAAATATATCAATTATATTTGATATATCGTATGTGTAGATCTTATATAGTTTACTTGATACGTCATACATATTTTATTTATTATGTTTATCATATCTATTTAGTATATTTTATTTATCATGTATTAATTTTAGTATATATATAGTTTAAGATTTATCCCTTCTATTCTCTAGATTCGATTTATGTTCTTGTATTAACTATAGACTAGGGATTAGTCGAAGCTGTTAATAAAGGATATTCTTTAACTATAAACTGTTTAACTTTGTATATTGCGTGTCAACTTACTACATAGTGAGAAACTCCCTGTAGCTAAGTAAATCGTAACGATCCCCATCGTTACAATTGGTGATTCCTGCCAGGCAGAAAATTTTGGCGAAAATTAACAATTTCAGTATATGCCCAGTTTTTACGGTGCTACAGAAAAGAATATAAGAGACCACGTAAGAGACCATCAAAGAGGACTAGTACAAACAGCCACAGACAAAAGACCATATTGCAGGGCTTGTTACCCTAATAACATTCCAGTAACTTCAACACGGTTCAACACTTTTTGGAATTGGATCAGTCATACTCACGGTGCCGGATTATACAACGGTTATACCAGATCAGCCTTCGAACATTTTAACTTACAGTTTAACAATCCGCATACTACGTTAAACGAACAATCAGAAATTACTATTCAATTGATACGAAGTATTCGTTTTAGGGATACAGAGACCCCAATAGTTGAACTTTGTTACTATTTTCACAATCTATTTATAAATACTAACGGGTTTAGAAACCCAATAACCACTGCTTTAGTAAATCGAGCTCAAGAAAGATACAGAAACCCTGCCGGTTCACCTGTATATTCTCCAACTCGATCCTTAACACCAGTAGCCTCTCCTACACATACTCCACCTGGTACTCCACCATTAGTAAATCCCAATCCAATACAAATGGCAGATGCAGCCGCAGTTAGGGACGGATTAATTGCAGTATTTGGAGCACAAGGAGCTCATATTAGACCTGAAAACAACGTAATCAAGCTTGATTTCTTTTATGGCAAGAAAACAGAAGATCCAGTATCATGGCTAGCAGCCTTTAACAAGGCTAAAGAAACTAACAATTGGCGAGACGAAAGACGGGTAAAGATTGCCGCTGGCTATCTTAAAGGAGAAGCCGCCGAATGGTACGAAGGAAAAAAGACTGACATAACTGACCATTGGGCATCTGGAGACAACGGACAGAATAACTTTACCGACCAGTTTAATTTACAATTCAACACCGAGCAAAGAAAGAATGAATGGTTCCATGAGCTATGGATTTTAAGGCAGAAGGAAGATGAATCTGTTGATGCTTATGCAGCCAAGTTTATTAAACTAACCAAAAGAGTAAATCTAACTGATGACGCCCAAAAGAAAAGAATGTTTCTACACAGTCTTAAACCTTCTTTAATTCCTTTCGTACAGCTAAGTAACCCAGCAAATCTCAATGAGGCCATAGCAGCAGCTAGAAGAACTGAAGCTGGTTTTAATTTGTCA
>VBAS01000165.1:0-4472 GCA_005882975.1 Bacteroidota bacterium
CTTCTGCATGAGGGCTGCCGTATTGTTGATGATAACCCTCACCGATAATTTTGCCATCGTGAACAAGAACAGCTCCGACCATTGGATTGGGTACAACATATCCTGCTCCCTGTTTTGCCAGTTCAAGGCATCGGTGCATAAAAAGGTCGAGAGTGAAGAGTCGGGAGTCGGGAGTCATAACCAACAAAAGTAAATTAATTAAGTTTGCCAATGACGTTGAATGAAGCCAGGACAGTTTTGACAAAAGAACTTAAGAATGTTTATGAAAGTGATGAATCAAGAAACATTATTGAGCTTGTTATAGAACATATAACAAATATGTCAAGGGCAGAACAGGTAAAAAATAAAGTCTCCTATCTCACCTGTACACAACTCGAAGAGATTGACGCAATCACAGAAAGATTAAAGAAAAATGAACCGGTTCAGTATGTGCTGGGTGAAGCATGGTTTGCGGGAATGAAATTTAAAGTAAATAAAAATGTATTGATACCAAGACCCGAAACGGAGGAGTTGGTTGATTGGATAGCAAAAGAAGCTTTGAGCTATGAGGTACGAGCTACGAGCATTCTTGATATAGGAACTGGCGGCGGATGCATACCTATAACTTTAAAAAAGAAATTGTCAGAAACCAATATCACAGCAATCGATGTTTGCAGTGAAGCCCTGTTTACGGCAACAGAAAATGCAATAGAACTAAATGCTGAGGTTAAGTTTCTTTTACTGGATTTTCTCGATGAAGAAAAGTGGAATGAGTTAGGCCAGTACGATATCATCGTTAGCAACCCGCCTTATGTAAAACAAAGTGAGATAAATGCAATGCATGAACGTGTAAAAGAATTCGAACCGCATCTTGCCTTATTTGTACCTGATGAAGATGCTTTACTGTTTTATAAAAAACTTTCTGGTTTCGCAGTAAAACATTTAAAACCCGGCGGAAGTTTATTTGTTGAAATAAACGAATCATTGGGCGAACAAATTGTAAACTTGTTTCAAGCTACAGGATTTTCAAATATTGAATTGAGAAAAGATATGCAGGAAAAAGACAGGATGATCAAAGCGACTCTATAATCAGTTTTTCACGTTCACTGCAACTTTTGCATTATTCTTTTTAGCTGCTTCCAACACTTTTATAAAGCCTGCATGATAAGAGATAGAATCCGCGTTAACCACCACAGTCAACGTATCATCAGGAGATTTGCGATGTTTATCTAGTTCGATCTTCAAAAATGAATCAAGCAATGCAGGAGGCACTTCTCTTTGGCCGATATAAACTTTCTGCGCCGCATCAATAGATACCGTTACACTTTGTTTTACTTTTCTATCTTTTGATCCGCGGGGAGTGTTTACCGTTTTTACATTCGGATTTGCCTGGGTAGTAGTGATCAAAAAGAACATCAGCAAAATGAAAAGAATATCATTCAGTGAATCTGTAAAAACTTCCGATTCGTTTCTATGTTTTTTTCTAAACTTCATTCTTCAAGCGGATTAATGGGTGGGCTCTTGTAAAACATCAAGGAAATCAGCAGCAGCTCCTTCCATTTTGTTTGATGTCTTATCTATTTGTGTATTGAGATAGCTGTATGCAAAATAGGCGATCAATCCAATTACGAGGCCCGAGATCGAAGTAATAAGTTTTGTATATATACCCTGGGAAACAACATTGATCTCCACTTCATTTGCTTTTTGAATATTCGCAAACAACTGCATCAACCCGATAAGCGTTCCTACAAAACCAAAGATCGGCGCAGCTTTGGAAACAACAGAAAGGATTCCAAGATTCTTTTCCAGTTTATACATTTCCAATTGACCAACATTATCCATGCTCTTTTCAATGTTCTCAATCGGTTTGCCGACACGCTGCAATCCTTTATCAATGATGCGGGCAACCGGGTTGTTTGAATTTTTTGCAAAACTTCTTGCCGCAGTAAGATTACCGCTTACAATATGATCCCTTACAATGTTCATGAAGTTCTGATCGATCCTGGAAGCGTTGCGAATAGCGATATAACGTTCAGTAAACACATAGATGGCCAACAGCAGCATAATAGCAAGCGGAACCATGATCCAGCCGCCCATAAAGAGTAGTTCCATAAAACTTATGCTGCCATCATTATTGCGATCAACATTGATATGACCTGCAACCTGGGTTAACGAGTCGGAAATCTGTAAAAGATCAATCATTTCTTTTTTCTTTGGTTCGTAAAAGTAATGCTACGTAGTTCTAATGAATAGATAACTTTTCAACAACTGTGGATGAAACGAGAAAAATAATGCCACGTTGTGTGGGGAGATAAAGTTTTGGAGTTCTTTAACAAGCTAAATGTAATTAGTAATTAGGAATTGGGAATTAGGTGATTTGAGTTGTTAATTATTTATGATAGTACATAAATCATTGCATAACTAATACTCGATATCAGGCCAAATTACTAAGTTCAAATTCCTAATCCCTTATTTTCCCTGGCCAATAGGCTTCATCATCATTGCCTGTATTTGCTTCATAGTATTTTCCATGCCCTGTGCACTACCATCAAGGAAGATCACATTGCCTTTTCCAAACTCTGCAAAATTCTTAATGGCTTCCGTCCACATACTGAATAGAATTACATTGGTATCAAGATTGGCTTGTTTCATTTGTTCTGCAGCTTCCGTCATACCCTGTGCTACTTCCATGCGGAATAAAGCAACACCCTGGCCGCGAAGCCTTGCTGCTTCTTTCTCTGCTTCTGCAGAGATCTTTATTGCATTACCTTCTGCTTCGGCTGCTTTTGTTTTGGTAATCAATAAAGCCTGTCCTTCATTCTCCGCTGCGGCTTTCAGATTATTACTTGCCACTACTTTGCTCATTGAATCAAGGATCACTTTGTCAAATGTGATATCGTTTATCTGGAGATCCTGTAAGTGATAACCCCAATTCTCAAGTGAATGATCAACCTGTTCTTTTACATATTCAACGATCTCCTTACGAAGACCTAATACTTCTGCCTGCTTTTTTGTAGCAACAAATGAACGGATATTACCTTCGATCGTTCTTATCAATGCCTGCATCAGGTCCCTGTCTGCAATGAATTTGAATGCTACTTTTTTTATTGTTTCTTCATCGGCATTTTGTACAGAATATAAAAGCATGCTTTTAAAATAAACATTCGCCTGGTCCTGTGTTACCGCCTGGAACTCCAGTTCCACTGACCGGTTTTGTATAGAAACTCTTTTGTGAACCGATTCAATTATAGGTAGTTTCATCCGCAAACCCGGTCTTGCAATACGCTGGTATCTGCCAAACAAGGTAATAACGCCTATAAAGCCCTGGTTGATGGTATAAAAACAACTGAAGAAAACGAAAAGTACAATTAACGTCCACCAATATTGTGACCAAAACTGTTGCATATATAATTTTTTGAGTGAGCTAAAGTACCAAGAATTTTATTGGTCAAGGAATTATTTTACAACCGGTGACAAGCAGAATAGAATAGAATTATCTTTACGGAAATCATTTTTATGTCACGCAGCTCAAAACTATTTGTGGGCATACTTAGTTTTTTACCAATAATTCTGCTCATGGTATTTTTATTTATGATCTTCAGTATGTTTCCTACTTTTTTTCAATGGGATAAATATGAACCAGCGCCGCAGGAAGTATTTAGTGCTTTTGCTCCGCTCTTTATCCTTGGATTTGGAATGGCTATTCTTTCAATTGGTCTGCTTATTTTCTTTATCATGCATTTGTTAAGACACAAAGGGTTGGATTCAACTGAAAGAATTATCTGGATACTTGTGTTCTTATTTGCAGGAATTGTGGGTTATCCTATTTATTGGTATATGAGAGTTTGGAAAGATACTATCTGATCTCAGGACTTCTCTTCCCATATTCTTATTAAATGCACCATCGTTTCCACAGCTTTATTCATATCCTGTACACTGATGAATTCTAATTTTGAATGTATTGCCTGTTCACCGGCAAATAAATTTGGACAAGGCAAACCCATAAATGATAAACGACTGCCATCGGTACCACCACGAATACTTTCCATCTTTAATTTTAAGCCAGATCTTTTAATTGCTTCTTTTGCATGATCCACAACTTGCGGATGAAGCAATAAAATCTCTTTCATGTTGCGATACTGCTCAGTTACCTTATATTCAAAAGATGCGTTGGGATAAAGACGCATCAACTCTTCGATTTGTGTCCGCAGGTAATCTTCTTTTTTCTGCAATCCTTTCGTTTCAAAATCACGAATGATAAAATCAATGGTGCATTTTTCTGCAATGCTTTCTAATCTCACCGCGTGAATAAATCCTCTTTTGCCTTCAGTTGATTCCGGCGATAATCTATCCTTAGGAAGTGCGGCCAAAATTTCTCCGGCGATCTTCATTGCATTTATCATCTTCCCTTTTGCATAACCAGGGTGAGCTATTACACCATGAATGATAACTTCTACAGCATCGGCACTGAAGGTCTCGTCTTCAAGACTTCC
>VBAS01000165.1:4515-5163 GCA_005882975.1 Bacteroidota bacterium
CTAATTTTTTCAGATCGACCTTCTCTGTTCCTCTTCCCACTTCTTCATCAGGAGTAAACAGGATCTTTATTTCGCCGTGTTTTACATCTTTGTTCGTCATCAAAAAATTTGCAAGATCCATGATCTCCGCTACGCCAGCTTTATCATCACTGCCTAATAAGGTCTTTCCCGATGCAGTAATGATATCGTTTCCAAATTGTGTTTGCAGGTAAGGATAATCGGAAGTTTTTAAAACCTGCGCAGCATCATCAGGCAAAACAATATCATGACCCTGGTAATTATTATGAACAATAGGTTTTACACCAGTACCACTGCAATCAGGTGCTGTATCTACATGGGCACAGAAACAAATAACCGGAACTTTCTTTTCTGTATTAGAAGGAATGGTAGCATATACATAACCCCACTCATCCATGTGTGCATTAGCAACACCCAGTTGCTTTAATTCATCTGCTAAGATCTTACTCAGGTCTTTTTGTTTTTCTGTTGAAGGATTTGACTTTGAAAGAGGATCGCTTTGGGTATCTATCTGAACGTAACGCAAAAATCTTTCTGCTGCGGTGAACTTGTAATTTTCAAACATACTTTATAAAAATGGACAGCGAATATACGACGAAACTGGTCAATGGTGAATTGTGAATGGTGAGA
>VBAS01000165.1:5180-9150 GCA_005882975.1 Bacteroidota bacterium
TTAAGCAATATATTCACCACGGTTAACAAGTTCAGTTGCAAAAGATGAAATAAGTTTCTACCTTTTATTCCTAACCAAAATCAGCTATTATGAAAAAGCTCTTACTTGGCGCCATTGTCGGTGGCATTCTTGTGTTTGCATGGCAAACACTTTCATGGACAGTTCTTCACTTACATGATCCTGAATACAAACAAGCATCAAACCAGGATGCAGTGATCGGTTCACTTGGCCAACTTGAAGAGGGCCAATACCTGGTTCCAAGGGCAAGCACTACCGCATCGATGAAAGAAATGGAAGATTTTGAAAAAACTGTTGAAGGCAAACCATGGGCAATTGTTACCTATCATAAATCTTACAAAATGGATATGACCATGAATATCGTTCGTGGCTTATTGGTATCTATCATTGCCGCCTTTTTGGTCTGCTGGATATTGATGAAACAAACCTCAAGTTTTGGAACAACTTTTATAAGCTCGATCTTCATTGGTGTAGTCGGTTATCTCTATATCCCTTATTCAGGACATATCTGGTATCAAACACCGGGTGCAACCACAAACCTTATAGATGCATTAGTATCCTGGGGACTTTGCGGACTATGGTTGGGATGGTGGTTGAATAAAAGATAGTTGGAGTTCAGAGTTAGGGGTTTTTTTATGACTCCTAACTCTGAACTATTGACTAAAGACTTCCTACGGCATTATGATCAGCGGCTTTGCACCAATTATCTCCACTAATTCAAGATCAAAAATTAATTCTTCGCCTGCTAGCGGATGATTTGCATCGAGAATAACAACATCATCTTTTACTTCTGCAATTTTTACCTGGAATTGCTGGCCAGATGCATTGCTCATAACAAGTGGCGTTCCTACTTGTAGCTGTATATCTTCAGGAAATTGTGTTTTTGGATAGTCGATGATCATTTCCGGATTTTTTTCACCGTAAGCATTTTCCGCAGGAATGTTTACCGTCTTCTTCTCTCCTACTTTCATACCCGTCACGCCATCATCAAATCCTTTTATAACCATTCCGCTGCCCACTTCAAATTCGAGCGGCTCACGACCTTCTGATGAGTCAAATGTTTCTCCACTTGTCAGGCGACCATGGTAATGTACTTTTACCTTGTCACCATTTTTTACTTGTTGCATGATTAATTTTTTTTGTGATCAACTTATGAATTTCTAATCACCGTCCCTTGCGTCGCACTCTTGTACACTTGTAATTCTGCGGAGCATTAAGAAGACAAAAAGAAAAAATGAGCTTGCAAGTTACTGAAATATCATGATGCAACCTTTCTCATACTAATTAAGGTCTAACTAATAATTTTTTCTGAAATTTGAAGCAACAGAAATAATATGAAGCAATTTCTTTCAACCATTTTAGCCTTTTCATTTTTTGTAGTAAGTTGCAAAGGGCAACCCAATCTTAAATCCGAAATCCAAGATCCGCAATCCGCAATCATTCCCGGTGCCGAACGTATCAATGTTTATTTACCATTTTTAAAAGGAAAGAAGATTGGAATCTTTGCCAATCAGACATCAATGGTTGGTGATACTCATCTTGTTGACACTTTAAGAAAACTAGGTGTTGATATCAAGGTGATCTTTGGACCCGAACATGGGTTCCGCGGCACGGCAAGTGCAGGTGAAAAAATTGGCAACTATACCGATGAGAAAACCGGGATCACGGTGGTTTCATTATATGGTTCCAAACGAGCTCCATCAGCAGAAGATATAAAAGATATTGATCTATTGATCTTCGACATACAAGATGTAGGATCTCGTTTTTACACTTATATATCTTCCATGCAGGAGTTTTTGGAAACTGCATTGGAAAATCACAAACCATTGCTGTTATTGGATCGGCCCAATCCAAATGGCTTTTATGTTGATGGGCCAGTGTTAGACTTAAAGTTTAAAAGTTTTGTTGGCATGCAGCCAATGCCTATTGTATATGGAATGACGATGGGAGAATATGCCATGCTTTTGCTTGGCGAAAAATGGTTGTCAGAAAAAGCAAATGCTATTAATGCATATAATATTACCACAAAAGAAACTGCCGATACTACTTTTCATTTTTTAGTAATTAAATGCAAGAACTATACGCATAAAAGTAAATATGTTTTACCAGTAAAGCCCTCTCCAAATTTACCAGAAATACAATCCATCTATCTCTATCCAACAACATGTTTGTTTGAAGGAACTGCATTAAGTGAAGGTCGCGGAACTCCAAAACCATTTGAATATATTGGCCATCCATCATTGCCAAAAAATATGTTCTCATTTACTCCAAATCCAAATGAAGGAGCCAAAAGTTCCAAGCACTATGGAAAAGTTTGTTATGGTTGGAACTTTGGTGGCACGGCTGAAGAAGTTTTAAAAAAAGTAAAGAATAAGATCCAACTTCAATGGCTGCTTGATGCGTATAAAATTTTCCCGGGTAAAGACAGTTTCTTTTTAAGCACCAATTCGTTCAATCGTCTTGCTGGTAATGATCTATTAATGCAGCAGATAAAAGATGGAAAAAGCGAAGAAGAAATAAGAAAAAGTTGGGAGCCTAAGTTGAGCGAATTCAAAATAGTGAGAAAAAAATATTTATTATACGAGGATTTTGAATAAATTTCAGATATAAAACTAAAGTTTATGTCAACCGAAACCAACCCAACTCCTGCTGCACCCGGCATCGACGGAAAAACAATTGCTATCCTCAGTTATTTTACCTGGATCGGCTGGATCATCGCTTTTGTCTTGTATAACAGTAACAAATCGCAGTTAGCTGCGTATCATTTGAGACAATCATTAACTCTTATGATCCTTGGTATCTTAGTTTATATTGTTCAAATAATGTTGATCTTTATTCCATTCCTGGGCTGGGCCGTTGCTGTTTTATTATGGATCGGCCTGGTTGTTTTATGGGTATTGGGATTAGTCGCAGCTATCAATGGCCAGGAGAAACCGGCACCTGTGATTGGAAGCTTGTCCCAAAGTATTTTTAGTGGTATTAAATAAACTGATCTCACTTTAACAGTCAAAACTGTTCAGAGACCTGAACAGTTTTTTAATTGTTTGCCTTTAAGAAAATTATCTTCGCAGCAATGAGCGATTACAAAGACCTGAGAATTGTTTTTATGGGTACACCTGAGTTTGCCGTTGCATCACTCGAGGCATTGGTAAAAGCAAAGTGTAATATTGTTGGAGTCATTACAGCTCCTGATAAACCAGCAGGCAGAGGAATGAAGGTGACCGAAAGTGCTGTAAAAAAATATGCGGTTCGTCATCACCTAAAAGTTTTACAGCCAGAAAAATTAAAGAACATTGAATTCCTGGACGAGCTAAGATCATTGAATGCCGATCTTCAAATCGTTGTTGCTTTTCGAATGTTACCCGAATCGGTTTGGAACATGCCGCCGCTTGGTACTATCAATCTTCATGGAAGTTTATTGCCACAATACCGCGGCGCAGCGCCAATCAACTGGGCAGTTATAAATGGAGAAAAAGAAACAGGTGTAACAACTCAAACATGAAATAGATACCGGGAACATATTAATGCAGGAAAGTTTTCCAATTGATGAAAATGAAACTACCGGCGATGTACATGATAAAATGAAAGAGATCGGTGCAAGAGTGTTGGTAGAAACGGTGAAAGGGATTGCAGATGGGACACTTGAAGAAAGTCCACAGTCAACAGTCCACAGTCCACAGAATAAAGACGGCGGCTCTGAACTCTTAACTCCTAACTCTCAACTTCTGAAACATGCACCCAAAATATTCACCGAAACCTGTAATATAGATTGGCGAAGGTCTATTGATGAGATCCAAAATCTGATTCGTGGCCTCTCTCCCTTTCCTGGTGCATTTACTGAACTGGGCGATAAAACGATGAAAATATTCCGCAGTGAAAAAGAGCTTTCCTTGCCTACTTCAAAAACCGGCCGCTGGGAATCAGATGGAAAAACATACTTAAAATTTGCAGC
>VBAS01000036.1 GCA_005882975.1 Bacteroidota bacterium
GATCCTTATAATGATTTTCGTCCCTCGCCAGGAAAAATAACTGTACTTCATCAACCCGGTGGTCATGGTGTTCGAGTCGATAGTCACGCATATGCTGGTTATGTCATTCCGCCTTTTTATGATTCTATGATCGGTAAACTGATCACTATTGCCCGTACACGCAACGAAGCAATCGATACCATGTACCGTGCATTAAGTGAATACGTCATCAAAGGAGTGAAGACAACTATACCATTTCATTTGCAGTTAATGCAGGACGAACGTTTCCGCAGCGGCGATTTTAATACAAAGTTTTTAGAAGGGTTTCAACTTCGTTAATTTGACTTTGGAAACCAGCTTCATTATTTCATAGCATCGCCTGTTGTGTCACACTCTTGTACTGTACCAATTTTATTCAGCATTTCATGGAGAATAAACTCATTAATATGTTGAGTCGTTGTTATGTCAGTACTTTTCCTAATTTTAAGAAAGTTCCTTCCCAGCCTGCTAAATAATTATGTGCTGATAGTGTTCCAAGATTTTTGTGTTCAAATATCATTGCAGTGTTATTGTTTATGGAATCAAGTGAGATGTTGACCAGTGATTCAACTCCCGGCTCATTTTCCCATTCCCATGTAAATGAAAGTTGCCTGAATTTTTCTACGATAAGGTATTTACCCATGCATGTATGCTCAGTTCCATCTCCATCTTTAAAAGTTATTTCATAAGACCCGCCTTTTTCTACATTCATTTTTGCCCTTAGACCTTTTCCATTTGGATCAGAACCGAACCATTGCAATACAAACTCAGGTTCGGTCCATGCTTTCCAAACTTTTTCTCCTGGTGCATTAAAACTTGTTTCTATCCTTACAACATCATCATTCATTGGTTACGTTTATAATGTTACATGCAAGTGTTCGAGCGGTAACACTTATATTTTGTTTTCGCTTTAGTAGTTACTTCAAACTTTAACCCGAATATTCATTATCCCTTTTTTCTTTCATTGCTTTTCGATGTTCTTCTGTTGCTCTTAATTCTATACGTCTTATTTTTCCGCTGATAGTTTTGGGAAGCTCTGTAACAAATTCAATAAGTCTTGGAATTTTATATGGCGCCAAATGTTTTCTGCAATAATGGAAAATTTTATCAGAGAGTTCTTTTGTCCCATCAACACCGGGAACAAGTACAACAAACGCTTTTACTTCTTGTCCCTTGAAAGGTCCGATGCGGTAATCAGATGATTTGATCACATCGTCATCTCTGCCTACAAACCAATAGTAACCATCTTCATCTTTATACGCTTTATCACCAGTATAATAAAGTCCATGTATGAATACTGCTTTTTGTTTTTCCTCATCCCCAATATATGATTTGAAAACTCCACTAAAATATTCAGGGTGCATGCGAACGGCGATCTGCCCCGTTTCATGAACAGGCAATTCATTTCCATCGGCATCAGCGATCAGCGTATCATAAATAAAAGTTGGTTTACCCATTGAACCAAATTTGATCTTGTTTCCAGGCAAATTACAGATCATGCAAGTACTTTCTGTTTGACCATAACCATCTCGTATCTCAATACCTGTTCCGTCTTTCCATATTTTTATAACTTCCGCATTCAAAGGTTCACCTGCACCCACACATTCACGCAATGAAAATTTGTAGTCACTTAAATTTTCATTGATCAACATTCGCAATGCTGTCGGTGGTGCACAAAGAGTCGTTACTTTATGATCCTGGATTACTTTCAGGTAACTGCCGGCTACAAATCTTCCTTTCGGAACATAAGCAAAAACTGTAGCACCGACATTCAACGGAGCAAATACACAACTCCATGCAAACTTTGCCCAGCCGGGTTGTGAAATATTAAAATGCTTATCTCCGGCTTTTAACCCGATCCACGCAACGGTAGTTAAATGTCCCAAAGGATAACTCGACTGAGTATGTACAGTAACCTTTGGCATTCCTGTAGTTCCTGAAGTAAAAAACCAAAACAAGTCATCATCTTTATTTGTATCTGCTGCTATCGCTTCTTTTTGTTCGTTATTAATTTCACTATAAGATTTCCATCCATTTTTTTCTCCATCCAGCAACAACTTCACTTTAACAGGAAGATCATATTGTAATAAAGCCTGATCCATTTTTTCTGCATTATCCTTATCTGCGATAATAACTTTCGGACTTGCTTTTTGAAAACGATAAACTATATCATTTACAGTAAGTATGCTTGCTGCAGGAATTAAAATAAGACCACCTTTTATCGCCGCTAAATAACTTATCCATAAGCCTTCATTCAATCCGCACATGATAAATATATCATCTCCCCGATGTACATTTTGCTTTCTCAAAAAATTCAATAGCTGGTTACATTTTTCTGATCCCTGCTTATACGTGATTGTTGTAGCTTCTAATTTATTATCTGTAACCAACTCTAGCATGTTGCGATCCGCATGTCTCTGCACAATTAAAGACTCAAATACATCACGAACCCAATTGAATTTGTTAGGGACTTCAATTGTACACTCAGATAACTTAGTGTATTCACCTTGTTCGATGATCGATATTAATTCAGGAAAGGTTCTGTGGAATTTATCAGGCATAACCCTACTATTATTTGGTTTTGAATTTCACTTCATAACGTTTTAAAGGATAACCTTCAGCAGATTTGAAACTAAGATCCGTAATAACAAATTCATATTCATGATCCGGTTTTAATTCTATTTTGAATGTAAAGGAAGTGCCATCATCAGAGAACCCAACAACTCCGGCGACGGGAGAGTAATTCTTACCACGACTACCATTGTTTAGAGAATACCCTTTTTTATTCATCGGCTCAGAGAAAACAATTTTTAATTCTTTGATAGTAGGATCAACCTGCTTATCTCCATTTTCAAAAGGCTCCAGTTTTACAACGTAAGGTTCTTTAGCCTCAAATTCTTTAACAAGTTCCGCCTTATTCAACGGCCCAGGATAATATTTTGAATTACTCAAAAATCTTTCAATATCATCTTCATTTTTAAAATTCAATTCAATGATCTCTTTAATAGCTTGTTTCTTATCAATAGAATTATTATAGTAGGATTTGCAGATCGTATAGCCCATGAAGTAACCAAGATCAGCAACCGTTGTTGCATTTGAGCCATTGTATAGCCAATTCGAATAATAGGGAGTAAACATTTCTTTTTTGAATTGTTCTTTTAAATCTGTCTCATGTTCTCTTCCATAAAGAATATAGTTATTTTGAAGAAGTTGGCCGGTCACCAATTCAGTAATGAAATCACAGGCACCTTCTTTGATGGCCTGGCCCAACAGGTATTTGGAATCGCCTTTTTGTTGAGTGTGCACATATTCATGAACATTCAGTGCTACAAGATTATCAGATTGCTGATTTTTAAACACACCTTCAAGCCATTTGTTTGGAAATTCTGATACATCAGTAGATGCATTACCTGTAGCAATTTCTGATCCGATTAATACCATATCGTTCATCGTAGTTCCTCCGGAACGAAGCCCGCCAATGGTAAAATATATTTTAGCTTCTTTGAGCCAGGGATAAAGTTCTTTAAGCTTTTTGATACTTGCTTCTATCTCCCTTGCATATGATTTAACAGTAAAAGTATTTGGCCTTATGGATGTCCAAAACTTTGGAAACATCCGGATAAGTTTTACCCATAACTCAGCAGAATAGTCTCTCGCGGTCATAAAAGCCTTCAACCCTTTTGTTCCTTTGTCTATATAAAGAGTTTTAATAAAGACAATTTGTTTTAGACTGTCTTTGGTTGTTTTAATGCTGTCGTATGCTATCCAGAAATTATCAATGTCAGAAGTGAAAACTTTCTGATTGTTCTGTGCTGATGAATAAAAGAGGCGAGTTAATAAGTATGCAGTTATAATGAGCATTTTGATCATAGCAACAAATGGCTTCACGAATGACATAAACTATTTGTGTTTTATAAATTATCCGACAAACTTAGTGCCTGGGTATGTATTTGTCAAACCATAGCTTTAGTGCATTACAGCTGCAATCACTTCTTTTAAAAATTTATTATCATTAATAACATGTAATCCCAACCTTACTACTACCAATTTTTCAGAAGGAATAATGTACACATCCTGGCCACCGAAACCATCAGCAAAAAACATGTCGGCTGGCACATCAGGATACCAGCGTTTTGTTGGATCCTTTCGATCATAACCATTTAACCAAAATTGGTAGCCATAATGTTTCAGTTTATCTGCCTCAGAAGGTTGAATACTTTCTTTTACCCAATTCACGGGTAATATTTGTTCACCGTTCCAAATGCCATTATTGTAATATAACAATCCGAACCTTGCAAAATCTCTGGCAGTAGCATAACTATACGACGATCCAATATAAGTACCCGATGCATCTGGCTCAATTAAAAAACTATATGCATTAATTTTATAGAATAATTCGTTATAAGGGAAAGCTGCATAATCTTTTTCACCAACAGTTTGCCTGATGATCCGGCTAAGAATATTCGAATTACCGCTTGAATAATTAAATACAGTACCCGGTTCATTTTTTAGAGGCAATGACTCAGTATAAGCAGCCATATCGCCTTTACTAAATAGCATTTTGGTAACACTGCTGGGCCTGTTATAAATCTCTGTAAAATCAAGACCCGTTGTTTGTTGAAGTAAATGTTTGAGTGTGATCTTCTGTTTTTTAGAATTGGTCCATGCGGCAACTGGTGCCGGGGCATCCACAGAAAGTTTATTTTCTTTTACCAAAACCCCGATCATTGCTGATGTAAGACTTTTTGATATTGACCATCCAAGCATCACCGTGTTTTTATCAAAGCCAGGAGCATATTTTTCTGCTACTATTTTGCCATCATATACAATGAGAACAGCTCTTGTATAAACAGTTTTGCCATTGGAAGTTGTTTCATTCATTACTTTATTAACCGCCACTTCCAATTTTTCTTTACGAATATTTGCTGAAATTGTATCTGGCAATTTATCTCCATATGGCCATCCAATGCTATCCCTATTAATAACGGGCTTTGCAGGGAATACAAATTGTTGGTTTCTTATCTCTTCTTCAGTAAGATCATTAATAAGCGTACAGCCAATCCTTTTACGATAAATTGTTTTCCTTTTTCCAAGACCAAATACAGAGCCAGTAACAGAAGAATCTTTTTCATTCACAGTAAATGTTCCAAGGGATAAAGGAAAATCTCCGAGATCTTCTTTAATGACATCGGAGGGATTGCGATGCTGAAGATAAACTGCTGAACAAAGATTTTTTGAACCATAACCACTTATAGCCGGAAAAACGGTAAATGAAAGCCATGTGAATGCGATCACGATAATAAGAGCTATTGCGAGAAATATCTTTATAAAAATGTTTCTATTACGCATATAGAAATAATTCACAATACGCAAATGTTATTGGAAAATCAAATGTAATTCTAAAAGCCAAGAGTAAAAACCTACTCGATAATGATCTTCTCAGTTTTAATTCCTTCATTCAATAACAACTGGACGATGTAAATACCTTTTGAATATTGAGGTATAGAAATAGTTGTGGTTCCGGTAAACCCATTCAGTTCTTTTTGAAAGACTATTGCGCCATTAGCACTTAGGATCTGCAATTTGTAAGCAGGCGTTCCAGTTTGAATATTCAAAATTCCACTATTAATAATTGTTGGATATATCTTGATCCCTTTTTTTTGGGATGATAGCCTTATAATGGATGAATAGGAAATTTGTCCGTCATCTTCTTCAATCGCCAGCCGATAAAACAGATCTGAGTTGATACTGATATGATGTTGAAAGGAATAATTGTTTCCATTTGAATTCCTGCTTGCAACTACTACACCGGCATTTTGAAAATTACTTGCCGTCTTACTAAACTCAATTCTGAATCTTGCAGTGTTTTGTTCTGTTGCGGTCTTCCAGCTTAATTCTGAAATGTCAGCATTTCTCTTTCCGGAAAAACTTATCAATTTGACAGGCAGTGCACCGGTAACGATCACTTTATACAGGGCGCCTGAAAATTGTGAGATCGCATATAGTGTGCCATCTGGTGCTTCGCCAAAACTGGATATTCCCGTTTGTCATCCAGTTTGTGTGAACCAGGTACCACCAGGACTTCTCCTGAAAATTCTGCCGGTGTAGAAATCTGTTGCAATGTACCACCCTTGCAGCGCAGTGATCTCAGTTCCTCTGTAAACAAAGCCACCTATGACTGCTTGTCCTTCTGCATTGGGATAAACATGAGAAGGAAAAGTAATTGATCCTATGGCAGGACAATCAGCAGTTATCTCGAATGTCGCATTTCCTTCATAACAATCCCATCCAAAATTCAATCCACTTGACCCTGCAAGTCTAAAATTAATTTCTTCCCAGGCACTTTGTCCCACGTCGCCGATCCATGCATCACCCGTGTTTTTGTCAAAGCTCCAGCGAAAAGGATTTCTTAATCCGATATCAACAACAGTTGGTATAATTGGTATAGCTGCATTCACATCTATTCTTAATAATTTGCCAAGAAGGGAAGACGGATTTTGTGCATTCTCACCTGGATCACCTGCACCTCCTCCATCACCTGTTGTTAAATACAAAAATCCATCAGAACCAAAATTCAGATCTCCGCCATTATGATTGCTAAGAGGATGATCGATAGGAGTGATCAGCACAGTTCCACCTGCAGGATCAATAGCGTTGGGGTCTGATGCATCAGTTCTGTAGCGGGCAACAGTAAGATCGCCATCAGGATTACGATTGTAGTATACAAAAAAATCTCTGTTAGTAGTTCCATTATAAGAAGGAGAGAATGTCATGCTTAGCAGGCCTTGCTCGGGCCCATTGATACCAATAACAGGGGAGAGATCGACAAGATCTGAAAATGTTGTTCCATTCCACAGGCGGATCAATCCATTTTGTTGCGCAATGAATATTCTGGTACTTCCATTCGTTGGACTTGCATTTGGAGGGATCGCTATATCGATCGGACCAGAAAGACCTGCAGCGACAATAGTTTGGTAACCTACTTGGCTCTTTGCAGTGTAGTTAAATAAAACAACGAATAAGATGATACTGCCGGCTGTGGAGATCTTAGTCATAGTGTAAGGTTTGGGAAAATTTCCACAAAATCAATGCCCGAACTAATGTCCGAGAAATTTGATCGGACAGCTGTCGGTAATGACGTTCTAGCCTATTAATTGAAAAATATTTAAGCAGCATCGTGAAGTAAAATAGTATGTGAGAAGTTCAGAAGCTTGGTGTTATATCCGTAAGGGGAAAAAATTAATGAAAATAATTAATTGAATTATTAGATTGCCTTACTGCCGATAACTATTTATTCTTTTCTTATATGCATCCAATGCACTTTCAATTAATTTTTTCAGCGCTGGAGATTTTATTTGTTCATCAGATCTGATCTCAATATATCGTGAAAGTTTTCCTGTTCCTTCTAATAAGTTAGTGGGATCAGGCAGATCTACACCTTTGTAAAATCCAAGCTTAAGCCCTTTTTTGGAAGGTATGATCGTACAGATCATTTCAGAATATTTCTGTCCATAGCAATAGGCGATCATTTTGGCGGGGATATCTATTTGTTCCATAATACCGGGGAGGTTTGCAAATAAAACTTCACGGAGCTTTAATGAATTAACAAAAACCTCCTCACTATAATTTGAAAGGAATTCATCAATTTTTTTATCTGTTGTCATGAAGTGGGTTGTTGCGATCTGTTGACATTGCAATAAGAAAAGGCTGCTAATTTCATCTTATGTGTTGGTAAATATTTTTTATCATTTTACATAAGGAAAGTCAATATTAAAAAAATCCCCGACTTAGCCGGGGATCTACTACTATTTACAAGTTAATTTATCTAAGAAATAAGATCTCTCTATACTTTGGCAGGTACCACTCACGATCATCAACAAGCAATTCAATTTTGTCAACATGATAACGTATATCATCAAAGAATGCATCTTTTACCTGGCTTTGATAAGCGATAGCCTTTGTTCTTGTGCCATTCATGTTATTACATATTTTTCTTGCCTCGATCATTTTTTCTACCAATTCACCTGTCTTGCTAATATGCTCAGATATTTTTTCCAGTATTTGTTTTTGATTTGCGAATGCAGATTCTTTCAGCCCTGATTCTTTCAATCCTTTAATATTATTCGCCAGCAAATTCTGATAACGAATAGCAGCAGGTAAAACATGGCTTGTTGCCAGTTCACCCATAATGCGGCTTTCTATCTGAACTTTTTTAATATATTTTTCCAATTCTATTTCATGTCTTGCTTCCAATTCGCCATGAGTGTAAACATCATTATTTTCAAAAAGTTTTTTTGCTTTGTCAGTTACCATTGCATCCAAAGCAAGCGGCGTAGTTTTTACATTGGGTAAACCTCTTTTCTCAGCTTCTTTTTGCCATGCTTCGCTATAACCATCCCCTTCAAATAAAACTTTTTCACTTGCGACAATGTATTGACGTAACACATGCATGATGGCGATCTCTTTTTTATCACCTTTTTCAATATGAGTGTCCACTTCTGATTTGAATTTTTTAAGTGTATCAGCCATGATCGTATTAAGCACTGTCATTGCATTGGCACAATTTGCTGAGGAACCAACTGCACGGAACTCAAATTTGTTTCCTGTAAATGCAAACGGGGATGTTCTGTTCCTGTCCGTATTATCAAGTAAAAGTTCTGGAATGCTTTTGTGTATGTCGATCTTCAACATGCTTTCATCTGTCTCATCCATCTTTGCCGTTACTCTTTCTTTGAATTCGTTTAAAACTTTTGTAAGATATTCACCAATGAAAACTGAAATGATCGCCGGCGGTGCTTCATTGGCTCCAAGACGGTGATCATTCGGCGCTGATGCAATAGATGCTCTTAAAACATCGGCATAATCATGAACAGCTTTGATCGTATTTACAAAGAATGTAAGAAACATCAGGTTTGTCTTTGGCGTTTTACCGGGAGCCAAGAGATTTACTCCTGTGTCAGTAGCCATGCTCCAGTTATTATGTTTTCCGCTACCATTTATACCAGCAAATGGTTTTTCATGCAGCAACACTCTCAATTTATGACGACGAGCAACACGATCCATCACATCCATCAATAATGAATTGTGATCAACACCAACGCTTACTTCTTCAAAGATGGGAGCACACTCATATTGTGCAGGTGCCACTTCATTATGTCTTGTACGAAGGGGAATACCCAATTTGTAAGATTCATTTTCATAATCACGCATAAATGCATACACTCTTTCAGGAATAGAACCGAAATAATGATCTTCTAATTGCTGACCTTTTGCAGAGCTATGACCATACACAGTTCTTCCACACATTACCAGATCCGGGCGAGCATTAAAGAGACCTTCGTCAATTACAAAATATTCCTGTTCCCAACCTAGAGTTGCAGTAACTCGTGTTACATTTCTATCAAAATAATTACAAACATCAACCGCAGACTTATTCAATGCCTCCAACGCTTTTAATAACGGCGCTTTGTAGTCGAGAGATTCACCAGTATAAGAAACAAAGATGGTAGGGATACATAATGTTTTTCCATTACCGATCTCCATTATAAATGCCGGGGATGAAGGATCCCATGCTGTGTAACCTCTTGCTTCAAATGTTGCACGTAATCCTCCGCTTGGAAAAGAAGATGCATCGGGTTCTTGTTGTATTAATGCATCGCCTTCAAATTGCTCGATAGGAGTGCCGTCACTTTTTATTGTAAAAAATGAATCATGTTTTTCAGCAGTAGTTCCTGTTAAAGGTTGAAACCAGTGAGTAAAGTGAGTTACACCTTTTCTTTCTGCCCATGAGCGAATGCCACTTGCGATCTGAGCGGCCATTGAGCGATCAATTTTTTGTCCGGCTCTTATTGAACCGATAAGACTTTTATAAGCCTCATCGCTTAAAAATTCCCTGGCTGTTTTTACTGTAAAAACACTTTCACCAAAAATGGCTGTTATCCTGGTGGGATTTTCTACCTGTACTTCCTCGGAAGAAGATAGATTGTTGATAGCGTTGAATCGTAATGACATGATATTTTTTTTATACTTTTTTAATTGGTCTCAAATATAAAAGGTAAGCCTTCTCTAAAAGCTTACCTTAAAACTTGGTGAATAAATATTTATTACCTTTTTTCTATTAAGCAACTTTCTTTTGTTCGGTTGTCAAGCTTAAACCGGCTTCCGCTATTTTTACAGTCTTAATAATACGTGCAGCTACTTTATAAGGATCAGCAGCGCTATTCGGACGACGATCTTCCAACCATCCTTTCCAGCCTTTTTCTACTGTGCCAATTGGAACACGAATTGAAGCACCGCGATCCGAAACCCCAAATTTGAAATCAGTGATTGCAGCTGTTTCATGTTTACCAGTGAGACGAAGATGATTATCTGGCCCATAAACTTCAATATGTTCCTTTACAAATGGTCTGAAACCTTCGCAGATCTGTTCGTATATCTCTTTACTTCCGCATGTTCTCAGTAATTCATTAGAGAAGTTTGCATGCATACCACTTCCATTCCAATCAAGATTGCCAAGAGGTTTACAATGCCAGTTGATAGCAATACCATATTTTTCTCCGATCCTTTCTAATAAATAACGAGCAATCCAAACCTGGTCACCAGCTGCTTTTGCACCTTTGGCGAAGATCTGGAACTCCCATTGACCAGTGGCTACTTCAGCATTGATACCTTCAACATTTAAACCGGCTTCAAGACATGCATCAAGATGCTCTTCTACCATTGCCCGACCAAATGCATTCGCAGCACCTACTGAACAATAATAAGGACCCTGTGGTCCGGGGAAACCGCCTTCTGGAAAGCCGATAGGTTTATTTGTCGCAGGGTTCCACAAAAAATATTCTTGCTCAAATCCAAACCAAAAATCGTTATCGTCATCTTCAATTGTTGCCCTTCCATTTGATTCGTGAGCCGCGCCACCGGGACTTAATACCTCACACATTACCAGGTAGGCATTTTTTCTTTGAGGATCTTTTGCAATAAATACTGGTTTCAATAAGCAATCAGACGAGCCTCCGGGAGCCTGTTCAGTTGATGAACCGTCAAAGCACCAGGTCGGGCAATCTTCCAATTTGCCACTGAAGTTTTTTTCGATCTTAGTTTTACTTCTAAGGCTTTGAATTGGCTTGTATCCATCCAGCCAGATGTATTCTAGTTTTGATGACACCATAACAGTTGCATTTAAATTTTAATAAAGGGGTTCAAATGCAAAAAAAAGGAAATTGAGGAAAAAAACCAATAATTTTTGAGCTATTCAACAATTTTAAAGGTAAATGTGGAAAAGGTTGGAGGAAAATATCCCAAAAAAGAAAAAATTATCAAAAAATCTACATTTCTGAAACATTAGAATTATTCTTAATGTTATTAAAAAGAATAGAATAAATCCTTTCCCAATTTATAAGGCTGATCACAGGAACTAACAAGAACGGTAAGACAATACTTCTATATCGAACTATGGCCCCAAGAAAATTAACCGTGAATCCTATCGATAGTAAAAAAGAAAATGAAAAGAAAACGCAAAACCAGATAAATGAAGTCGATTTTATGCCGTTTGTCGTGCGCCAAAATAAAAATAAAAAAAAGAGAAGGAGGAGAAATGCCGTTTCTGAAGCTGCTGCCATTGAAAGGATATGTTTTACATCACCCGGATGAGGACGAAGAGTTGTGGAACTTAATGCATGTGGAGCATTTATTAAAAAGCTTCCAAGAGTAGGTTTCAATTCAGGCAGATCGATACCTGAATTTCCCTGGAGTGATTTAAATGCTTGTTGCTTATCAACAACCGCTTTCGGAAAATCAAGACCGGGAAAAATATATCTCAATGAAAAGAAAAGTAATCCGCATATTAAATAGGTTGAAGTATAAATAATAGCATTTCTTTTTTTGATCATTGTTGAAAGTATCCATGCAAATAATGCTGGAATAAGTATAACCAACAAAAAATTTCTGAATGAAAGAATAATAATAAATGAAATAAACAAAGGAACAATTCGGTATAGCCTGAACTTTTTTTCTTTTAAAGAAAAATAAACATGATAAATGATAAGGCTTATCGCCATAAAAACAAGACCATCTTTATGAATGCCACTTGTCCAATACGCAAATGAAGGAATTAAAAATGTTGCAAGTAGCACATGCACTTTTTTTCCAGGAAATACATCGCTGAACACTCGATATATTGCCACAGGCCCGGCAATAGTGATAAAAGAATAAAAGATCACATTGACATAATAATTTCCAAAACTGAAAACATTTATCAATGAAAGAAACTTAATGAACATATTACTCTTCAGATCATTCCACCAGGAATAATCCGACGAAAAAAATCCTGCATATTTACTTTCATATCCACTATGAAGAATATTAGAAAAGTATGCACTTGGGTTGTGGAAAAGTAGTTTGTATTCCTCCACGCTTAAATAATGATAGCCCC
This sequence comes from Bacteroidota bacterium, assembly GCA_005882975.1. Taxonomy (GTDB): domain Bacteria; phylum Bacteroidota; class Bacteroidia; order Chitinophagales; family Chitinophagaceae; genus VBAS01. Next base: position 12,449 of record VBAS01000036.1, read on the forward strand.
ATGTATCATACATATAAGCAAACTGGCCATAATAGATCCCGATCCATCCATAAAAAATACCAGCCATTACTTTAAGCAAAAACAAAATAACTAATTGGGCATTGCTAAGCCCTGATTTTTGAAAGAAGCCAAGTCTCGTAATTAACCACGCAAATAAACAGAGGTATCCTGCAAATAATAAATAATACAATCGGTCAGGTTTATCTTCGCAAAATAGCTATAAATATTTGATTGTACGATATATGAGTAAGCAAATATGATCGTTAGGAAGTGAATTTTAAGTTTGTAAAATAGCAATTAGCAATTGCCTCACATCATACAATATCATTAGCTTTGCGCTTTCTTAAAAAACTATGGAAATAACTGTAAAAACTGCCGAACAACTTCGCTTAACAGTTGAAGAATTTGAACTGATCACGCAAAAACTTGGACGAACACCAAACTTCAATGAGCTATGTGCTTTCAGTGGTATGTGGAGTGAGCATTGTAGTTATAAGAATTCTATTAAATGGTTAAAGACATTACCACGTGAAGGCGGACGCATGCTTGTAAAAGCCGGTGAAGAAAATGCAGGTCTTATGGATATTGGAGATGGACTTGGCGTAGTTTTTAAAATTGAATCTCATAATCATCCTTCGGCCATTGAACCATTCCAGGGGGCGGCTACCGGCGTAGGTGGAATCCATCGTGATATTTTTACAATGGGTGCAAGGCCCATTGCTGCCTTAAATTCTTTACGTTTTGGAAATTTAGAAGAAGATAAAACACAACGTTTACTTTCTGGTATTGTGCATGGTATTGGTCATTATGGAAATTGTTTTGGTGTGCCAACAGTTGGCGGCGAAATTTATTTTGATGAATGTTATCATACCAATCCATTGGTAAACGCAATGAGTGTTGGTATTGTAAAAGCAGGAGAAACAGTTTCTGCAACTGCTAAAGGAAAAGGTAATCCAGTAATGTTTGTTGGAAGTGCCACAGGTAAAGATGGTATTGGAGGCGCATCATTTGCGTCCGCTGATATTACGGCAGAAAGTGCACAAGACTTGCCTGCAGTACAAGTAGGCGACCCTTTCCAGGAAAAAAAATTATTGGAAGCTTGTTTGGAAGTAATACAAACACGTGCTGTGGTTGGTATGCAGGATATGGGTGCAGCAGGGATTATATGCTCTACTTCTGAAATGAGTGCAAAAGGTGAAGTGGGAATGAGAATAGATCTTGATAAAGTTCCTACCCGTCAAAAAAACATGAAGGCATGGGAATTGTTATTGAGTGAAAGCCAGGAAAGAATGTTGTTAGTTGCTGAAAAAGGAAGAGAGGATGAAGTAACAAAGATCTTTGAGAAATGGGATCTGCCTTGTTCGGTTATTGGTGAAGTGACGGATGATGGCATTCTTAATTTTTATATGAATAACGAATTGGAAGCATCACTTCCTGCCTACGATCTTGTATTAGGTGGCGGTGCTCCACAATATGACAGAGAGTTTCGTGAGCCAAAT
>VBAS01000057.1 GCA_005882975.1 Bacteroidota bacterium
CTTCGATCATTCTTATTATCGGAACTATTATCGTTTATAAACAGCTTAATTATATACAGACAAAAAAACTTGGCTTTAATAAAGACCAGGTGCTGGTAATAAATGGAACAGGCTCATTAGGCAACAGCGCCAAAGCGTTTAAAGAAGAAGTATTGGCAATGTCTGGTGTAAAAAGTGGGACACTTAGTTCTTTCTTACCAGTTTCGTCGTCGTCCAGAAATGATAATTCATATTCAAGAGATGCGGTAATGAATGCAGAAAATGGAATTGACATGCAAACATGGACTGTGGATTATGATTATATCAATACGATGGGAATGGAAATCATGAAAGGCCGTAACTTTTCAAAAGAATTTGCCGATTCAACATCTATAATCATCAACGAAACAACTGCAAAATTCCTTGGCTACGAAAACCCTGTAGGACAGAAAATGTATACTTTCTCCGATGATAATTCACGAAAAAGGGAATTTAATATTATTGGTGTAGTAAAGAATTTTCATTTTGAATCTCTCCGCCAGGTTGTTGGGCCTATGTGTATGCGATATGGTCTTGACCGTGGCCTTGCTTCATTTAAGATCGACGCTGCTAAATCAAAAAATTTAATTGCGCAAATTGAAAGCAAATGGAAAGCAATGGCGGCGGGCCTGCCATTCAGTTATCGCTTCATGGATGACTCGTTCAACGACATGTACAGGAATGAACAACGTGTCGGCAAACTTGCTATTTCATTTGCGGTACTTGCCATTTTTATTGCATGTCTCGGTTTATTCGGTCTCGCCACCTATATCGCTGAGCAACGAACAAAAGAAATTGGTATTAGAAAAGTATTAGGAGCCAGTGTAGGGAGTGTAGTAAACATGCTCAGCAAGGATTTTATAATACTTGTATTGATCGCATCTGTAATTGCATTTCCTGTTGCCTGGTGGACCATGCATAATTGGTTACAGGATTTTGCTTACAGGATAACTATTGGATGGTGGATATTCCTGGCGGCCGGTGCAATAGCATTTTTGATCGCATTTATCACGGTGAGTTCGCAAGCAATAAAAGCGGCATTGGCGAATCCGGTGAAGAGTTTAAGAACTGAATAAAAAATATCATGATCAGAAATTATTTCAAAATAGCCTGGCGAAATATTAACCGTCACAAAAGTTATTCTGTAATTAATATAGTCGGCCTGGCTATTGGTATCGCCGCATGCTTGTTAATACTACAATACGTATCGTTTGAACTAAGCTATGAAAATTTTCATACGAATAAAGATCGTATTTACCGTGTGCGGCAGGACAGGTATGATAATGGTAAGCTTAGCACACAATGGGTTTCTGGCGCATACGCCGTTGGTAATTCTTTTAAAGATGCAATACCGGAAATTGAAGACTATGTAAAAGTGCTTAGCAGGGACCAGGCTGTAGCTGAGATCAACAATCAACCTGTTCCTATAAAAAAAGTATTTTTTGCAAGTGGTTCTTTTTTTCGAATATTCACTTATCCTCTAATTGAAGGTAACGGTGATAGTGCATTAACAAAGCCATTTACCGCAGCTATATCTGAATCAACAGCCCGACTCTTGTATGGTACAACAAATGCAATCGGCAAGAGACTGACTTTAAACCGTAACAGCGATTATACAATAACAGCGGTATATAAAGATGCACCTAATAATACACAACTCAAACCGGATATACTTCTTTCATATGCTACATTCATAAAATTTGTGGGACCAAATAATAACCCTGAAACAGCCTGGACATGGGATGGTTGCCTCACCTATCTTTTATTACGCAAGGGAGCCGATCCTGCAGTTGTTGAGAAAAAATTTATACCTATAGTTGACAAATTTACTGCGGCAGATATGAAAAGATTTAATGCTGCAGTCACATACTCGCTGCAACCATTAAGCGATATTCATTTGTACTCTCATTATATGACCGAACCGGAGATCAATGGCGATGGAAAGACTGTCTATTTATTATTAGCCATTGCATTTTTCATTGCGATCATTGCGTGGGTAAACTATATCAATCTCGCCACCGCACGGGCAGTTAACAGGGCAAAAGAAGTGGGCATTCGCAAAACTGTTGGTTCGCAAAGAAAACAACTCATTGCACAATTTCTTTCAGAATCTGCATTGCTAAATGGTATTGCATTGATGCTTGCATTAGTGATCGTTGCACTTGCTATACCAGGATTTAATCGACTTTCTGGTCAGCATCTGAGTTTTTCATTGTTTTCAAAAAATGATTTTTGGCTTGGCCTCATTGCATTATTTGTTATCGGTGTATTCTTTTCAGGTTTATATCCTGCTTTTGTCTTATCAGGCTTCCGGCCTATCGAAGTATTGAAAGGAAAGATGACTTCGACATCGAAAGGTTCATTATTAAGAAAAGGCCTGGTAGTATTTCAGTTTACAGCATCGCTTTTTTTATTGATAGGTACACTTACAGTATACCAGCAGATAAAATATATGCGCAAACAATCATTGGGAATTGATATAGATCAGACACTAGTTGTAAGGCCTCCTACTGTTGTTACTGATTCCATTTATATACAAAGCCTGTCCGCTTTGAAAGAGGCATTGAACCAACAAACTTCAGTGAAAGGCACAACCGTTTCGACAAGCATACCTGGTGAATCAGTTGGATGGAACGCCGGTGCAATAAAACTGGTTGGAACTGATGAATCTACTCAAAAGCAATACCGTATCATCGGGATGGATTATGATTATATGAAATTGTATGGTATAAAATTGATAGCAGGGCGTGGGTTTTCCAAAGATTTTGGTTCAGATGAGCACTCAGTTGTATTTAATGAAAAAGGATTTGAACAATTGGGTTTGGATAAACCAGCCGATGCCATTGGTAAAAAGATTGATTTTTGGGGTCAGCAGTATACTATTATTGGTGTCACTGAAAACTTTCACCAACAATCATTGCGGGAAACATTTGAGCCTTTGATCTTCCGTTTGATCCCGGATATACGTGGTTACATGTCAGTTAAAACTCCTGCTTCAAAAGCAAGTCAAACCATTGCATTGGTAAAAGCAAATTGGGATAAATTTTTTCCCGGAAATACGTTTGATTATTTTTTTCTGGATGATCATTTTGATGAACAGTACAGAGCCGATCAGCGTTTCGGCCAGGTATTCGGATTGTTTACTTCACTTGCAATATTAGTTGCCTGCTTAGGTTTATTCGGTCTTGCTTCATTTACTACTCTTCAAAGAACAAAAGAGATCGGTATCAGGAAGGTATTGGGTGCATCCGTTACAGGCATATTAAAATTGCTATACCAGGAATTTGCGATCCTGCTTTTAATATCATTTGCTATAGCTGTGCCATTAGCATGGCTCACTGTTTCAAGCTGGCTACAAGGATATCCTTTCCGGATCGGTATTCAATGGACTTATTTCATGATCCCCTTTGCAGCCATTCTTGTCATTGCTTTATTTACTGTAAGTTTTCAATCAATAAGAGCGGCGATTACGAATCCTGTGAAAAGCTTAAGAACTGAATAAAACGAAAGCCATGATCAAAAATTATTTTAAAATCGCCTGGAGAAATCTTTTGCAGAACAAAACATTTTCTCTCATAAATATTTTAGGACTTGCACTTGGAATGACATGCAGTCTTTTGATCATGCTATGGTTAAAGGATGAAATGAAGCGGGATAAATTTCATCAAAATGGCAGAAGGTTATACCGCGTAATGGAAAACCAGTTTTATTCCGGGGATATATCTACATACCCTTCTACGCCGGGCATATTAGCAGAGAACATAGTAAAAGATATTCCTGAAATAGAAATGGCAAGTCAAATGCTATGGGAAGAAGAACCGTTGTTTACCGTGGGAAATAAGTTTGATAAAGAGAAAGGAAGATTTGTACAAAAAGATTTTTTGAGAATGTTTTCTTTCAAATTAGCAAAGGGAGATGCAGCTACAGCACTTGCAAATATTGATGCTATTGTAATATCAAAAAGCCTGGCAAAGAAATATTTTAATGATGAAGATCCGATCGGGAAAATGATCAAGATCGACAATAAAGAAAATGTAATGGTTACGGGTGTGCTGGAAGAAATACCGGAATTGTCATCTTTAAAATTTGATTTCTTATTGAACTTTGAGCAATGGAAGAAAAAAAACGATTGGGCTAAAGAGTGGGGTAATAACGGCCCCAGGTGTTATGTGATGCTTGCGCCTAATGCTTCAATTGATAAAGTGAATGCGAAGATAAAGGGGTATATTAAATCAAAAAACAAGGATAGTAATGTAGAATTGTTTCTCCAAAACTATGGCGAATCCTATTTGTATTCTGATTGGGACAATGGAAAGCAAAATGGTGGCCGCATCGAATATGTAAGGATATTTTCCATCGTTGCTATCATTATTTTATTTATCGCTTGTATCAATTTCATGAATCTTGCCACGGCAAGGTCTTTAAGAAGAGCAAGAGAGATCGGTGTACGCAAAGTTGTGGGTGCTGGTAAAAGACAATTGGTCGCTCAGTTCATTGGTGAATCATTGTTTGTTTCGTTCCTGGCAATTTGTATTTCATTACTGATCGTTGCATTGGTTATTCCGTCCTTTAATTCATTAACTGACAAACATCTTTCTGTCAATTTTCTTGATCCTTCTTTTTTGCTGATCATTCTTGGATTGACATTAACAACAGGAATTATTTCAGGATCATATCCTGCATTATTCATGTCTTCGCTGAAGCCAATAATTGTATTAAAAGGTTTTTTGAAATTTAATTTCGGTGCTACACTATTTCGCAAGATCCTTGTTGTTTTTCAATTTGCGTTGTCGATCATATTAATACTTGGAATGATAGTGATCTATCGCCAAATTAATTTTATCCATAATAAAAATCTGGGTTTTGCAAAAGAAGATCTATTATATGTGCCATTAGAAGGAGATCTGCAAAAGACTTACCTGACATTTAAAGATGAGTTGCTTAAACAGCCCGGAATTAAAGCTGTTTCAAGTGCACAAAGCAGCCCATTGGAAGTAGGCAGTTCAACACAAGGAGTTCGCTGGCCCGGAAAGGATACAACAAAGCTGATCCTGTTTAGCAATAATCCCATTACCTATGATTATGTAAAAACAATGGGAATTGAGTTGATCAATGGAAGGGACTTTGATCCTTCTTATAGTCTCGATACTTCAAATTATCTTATCAACGAAGCGGCCGCAAAAAAAATTGGATACAAAGAACCAGTCGGAAAAGAGTTAACGATGTGGGGAGATAAAGGAACTATTATTGGATTAATGAAAGATTATCATCATAACTCATTGCATGTTCCAATAGAACCATTGATACTTCGATTGTTTAAACAAAGTTGGACTCGTGAAAGCGGCTATTGGGGAAATGTGATCGTAAGAACTGAAAAAGGAAAAACGAAGCAAGCGATTGCCAGCCTTGAAAAACTTTATAAACAATATAATCCTGGCTTTCCTTTTAAATATTATTTTACTGATGATGAGATCGCCAAAAATTATAAAGCTGAATATACAGTAAGCAAGCTCTCCAAATATTTTGCTTTCATAGCCATATTTATTTCTTGTCTTGGATTATTTGGCCTGGTAACTTTTACAGCAGAGCAAAAGACAAAGGAAATAGGAATACGTAAAGTGCTTGGTGCATCTGTTACGGGAATTGTGAGAATGCTTTCAAAAGATTTTTTAAAGCTGGTGTTAATAGCTGCCATCATTGCTTTTCCGGTTGCGTGGTGGCTTATGCATAGCTGGTTAGCCGATTTTGCTTACCGGGTAGATATTGGATGGTGGGTTTTTGTTGTAGCAGGAATTTCTGCATTGCTGATCGCATTATTAACGATAAGTTTTCAATCCATAAAGGCAGCAATAGCCAATCCTGTGAAATCATTACGGACGGAATAAGGAGTACTGTATCCGGTTAATCCGGGTTGTGGTTTTTATTCTGCAGTTCTTTCGCTGACACAAACTACTAATTGGTATCACAAAATTTTCCGCAAGAGGAAAGCAGGGGGGCCTATGTTTAAAAATTATTTTATAGTTGCTTT
>VBAS01000058.1 GCA_005882975.1 Bacteroidota bacterium
AACATAGCATCCAGCTTGCAGAAGAAGATTGTTTGAAAAAAGGCGTTACAAGTTTTGAAGATGCCGGTTCATCGTTTGAGCAGGTAGAAGGAATGAAACAATTAGCGCAGCAGGGCAAATTAAATATTCGTCATTGGTTGATGGTAAGAGAAGACAATGCAACACTTCGTGCACATGCAAATGTTTTCCCTATCATAAATGAAGGCAATGGTTTTCTAACTGTAAAAGCAGTAAAAGTTGCCTTAGATGGTGCGCTGGGTTCTTATGGCGCCTGGTTGCTGGAGCCTTATACTGATCGTCCGAGTTCAACAGGTGAGAATACTTTCAACATTGATTCATTAAAAGCCATTGCTGATTTTTGCTGGCAAAATAATTTGCAGTTATGTGTGCATGCTATTGGCGACAGGGCCAATCGCGAAGTGATCAATATCTATGCAGAGCAAATTGCAAAAGATAAAAATAAAGATCACCGTTGGAGGGTTGAACATGCGCAGCATGTAAATCCTGCAGAAATCGCCCGCTTCAAAGAATGGAATGTGATCGCTTCTATGCAGGGCATTCATTGTACAAGTGATGCGCCGTTTGTTCCAAAGAGATTGGGCGCAAAACGCAGCGAGGAAGGTGCTTATGTATGGCAATCATTTTTAAAAGCAGGAGTATTGGTAAATAATGGAACCGATGTGCCCGTAGAAGATGAAGATCCAATTCCAAATTTCTATGCTTCTGTTACAAGAAAACTAAAAGATGGTACTGAATTTTATCCTGCACAAAAGATGACAAGAGAACAGGCTCTCTATTCTTATACAATGGCAAATGCTATTGCCGCTTTCCAGGAAAAAGATAAAGGTTCATTGGAAGTTGGTAAGTATGCAGATATTGTTATTCTTTCAAATGACCTCATGAACTGCAAAGACGAAGAAATTAAAAATACAAAAGTAGTAACGACGATCGTAGGAGGGAAGGTGAAGTATAAAGGACAGTTTTAGAATTATTAGCCGGCTTCATTGTTACTATTGAGCTTTCGTTGCGTCGCACTCTTGTGCGTTCGGTAACTCTATTCAACAATTATTATGGCATTCTCACTTAGATTGCTTCGACCTGCATAACTAAAAAGAAAGAGTTTTTAACTTGACGGTCTCGCAATGACGAAGATTCTGCGGGACGGAGGGATTGCTTCAAACTTCAGGAGTCTCGTCATTGCGAGGCTTGCCGATTAGCAAGCCGTAGCAAAATGTTTATTGCTGGCAAGCCGAAGCAAACTATGTGAACACATTTACTTACACTCTCCCTTTATTTCCTCATCAATCACCCTCTTAATTTCCATATGTGCATTAGCTCTTTCATCACCCAAATAATTTTTTACAAAAAGTATATAAGCATAGCCACGGCAAAAATCGATCATTGGCCATGTGCCAAATAAACCGGGGCTGGCTAGTGCTGTTGCATTGCCATCTTTTTCCTCAACCACCCAACTACCAAGAGCATAATTAAAACCTTCAGCTGATTTCGGTACATAGCGTTTCGGCACATTGGCGGTTTGTATTTTCATCATTTCATCAACAGATGATTCACTGAGTATTTGTTTGCCATTATATTTTCCTTTGTTCATCAACATCACCATAAATTTCATATAGTCTTCAGCAGTCGACCGGGCGCCACCTGAAGGATTATAAAGACTTGCATCCAATTCTGTAAATGTTGTTTGCCGCATACCAAGAGGTGTAAATAGTTTTTGCTTGATCAATACATCAAACTTTCTTTTGCTTACAACCTCCAACACCTTTGCGGCGATATTTAATCCAATATTTCCATACCAAAAATCAGTGCCTGCATTAGCCCTAATTTCCCTTGCTGCAAAAGACTCCACTTCTTCATCAAGCGTTTCAAACTTTTTTCTTTGTAAGATCTTCTTTAAAAACTTTTCGTCATCTTCAATTCCCGTCATGTGAGACAGACAATTGCGAATGGTGATAAACTTCTTCATATACTTTTCAAAAACGGGAATGTATTTCACCACGGGGTCATCAAGAGAAATCTTTCCTTCATCCACGAACTGCATTACTAATGCAGCAGTCAGCCATTTGCTGCAACTGGCGATCGGGGCTATCGTTTTACTTTTGTATTCACCTACCTCTTTTTTATAGGTAAGCGTATCATCTTTTTTCCAGATCAGGACCACGTAATCCTGCCCGAGAAGACTCTTCTTTTCCTCCAGAATTTTATCCAGGCTACTGAAATTATATTTCGATATTAAAGGCTTTTCTTTTTTCTGCGCATTTGTAGTCTGAAAGATTAGCAGTGTAACGATAAAAATGCTGAATTTGAGACAGTAAAACCTGATTTTTAATGACATAGTTTCTGAATTTGGCTCTTGGATTGCTGTTTGAGATTAGGGTTTAGTCAATTTAAAACCTTTCAAATTATTATATGAACTTAGGAAATTTTACCATAAAAGCCGCTGAAGCTATCCAGGCTGCTCAGCAATTAGCTTTTAATTCACAGAATCCGAATATCGAAACAGAGCATATCTTAAAGGCGTTGATCGAGCAACAGGATTCGCCGGTGGATTATCTGCTTAAGAAAAATAATGTAACCATCAATCTTGTCGATAGCAAGTTGGATGAATTGATCTCAAAATTACCAACAACATCAGGCGATCCTGCGCAATCAGTAAGTCGTGACGCAAATAATGTGATACTTCGTGCCGGCGCAGTTGTCAAGCAATTCAATGATGAGTTTGTGACACCTGAACATTTGCTGTTGGCGATTGTACAAGGAAATGATGCTGCCGGAAAATTGTTGAAAAATTCAGGACTTACAGAAAAAGGATTGATAGCAGCGATCAAAGATTTGAGAAAAGGTGAAACAGTTACTTCCCAAACACAAAGCCAGGAGTTCAACGCATTGAATAAATACGCTAAGAATTTAAATGAGTTGGCAAGACAAGGAAAACTTGATCCTGTTATTGGTCGTGATGAAGAGATAAGAAGAACACTCCATATTCTTTCAAGAAGAACAAAGAATAATCCCATTCTTGTTGGTGAGCCGGGTGTTGGTAAAACAGCAATCGCTGAAGGCATTGCACATAGAATTGTAAATGGCGATGTTCCTGAAAATTTAAAATCAAAGATCATTTATGCGCTGGATATGGGCTTGCTTATCGCTGGTGCAAAATATAAAGGAGAGTTTGAGGAAAGATTAAAAGCTGTTGTAAAGGAAGTTGGCAACAGCAATGGAGAAATTATTCTATTCATTGATGAAATTCATACACTCGTTGGCGCTGGGGGGGGTGAAGGTGCAATGGATGCGGCAAATATTTTAAAACCAGCGTTGGCAAAAGGTGACCTGAGAGCAGTTGGTGCTACTACATTAAATGAATACCAGAAATTTTTTGAAAAAGATAAAGCTCTGGAAAGACGTTTTCAGAAAATATTGATTGACGAACCTTCAGTGGAAGATGCTATTTCAATTTTACGTGGTTTAAAAGATCGCTATGAAACGCATCACCATGTTCGTATCAAAGATGAAGCGATCATTGCAGCTGTTGAATTATCACATCGCTATATCACCGATCGTTTTCTTCCTGATAAAGCTATAGACTTAATTGACGAAAGTGCAGCCAAGCTTCGCCTGGAAATGAATTCAATGCCGGAAGAGCTTGATAGATTAGAAAGACAAATTCGTCAATTGGAAATTGAAAGGGAAGCTATAAAAAGAGAGAATGATGATCATAAACTTAAGGAGCTAAACACTGAGATAGGAAATCTTTCAGTTGAAAGAGATACACTGAAAGCAAAATGGAAGGAGGAGAAAGAGCTTGTAGAGAAAGTACAAAATGCAAAAGCGGAGATCGAAAATCTGAAGCAGCTTGCCGAGAGAGCAGAGAGAGAAGGGGATTATGGTAAAGTGGCTGAAATACGTTATGGCAAAAT
>VBAS01000059.1 GCA_005882975.1 Bacteroidota bacterium
GAAAAAGTAAAAACAAAACCGCCAGCAAGATCAGATAACCCCAGCGCCGGTGAAGAAGAACATTATCAAGCTTGTCAGTAAACAAAGTTCTTTGCAAAGGATCAGGTTCCACTACTGTTTGGTGCATGATCGTTTTAATGCGTGCATAACGTTCTGTTATTTCTTCAGCCTGCGACAATGTTTTATTTAATGGAATATCTTTTATTGAATTCTCAACGATCTTTTTTACAGAGGAACTAATGCCAAGCTCTTTATAGTTAAACGCAAGATGTAATGCTTTGTAATCGCTTAATTGAGGCAGTTGTTCTTTTATTGCCTGTACCGTTCCTCTTCCCCATAATGCATCAGGTACAAAATTCCTTATGTTAGTTGGAGCAAGTGAACTCGTTATTTGTGAAAGAGTTTTTTTTAACTGAGGAATTCCTTTGTTTTTTCTTGGGTTTATAGGGATCACCGGCACGCCCAATTCTCTTTCCAATCCTGCCACATCTATTTCGACTCCTTTTTTCCGTGCAAGATCCATCATTGTTAACGCAATAACTGTGGGAGTTTTCAGATCGATCACCTGCGAGGCAAACAATAAATTTCTTTTCAGATTCGATGCATCGACGATCACCACCAATATATCAGGATGCTCTTCGTGGTCTTCATTCAATAAAACGTCATACGTCACTTGTTCATCATGCCGTCGGGGATAAAGACTATAAGTTCCCGGCAGGTCAATAAACTCAGCCCACAACTTTTCGTCAATTTTTGCATCACCAACTTTTAGGTCAACAGTTACGCCAGGAAAATTCCCAACTTTTTGATTTAAACCGGTCAGGCAGTTAAACAACGAACTCTTGCCGCTGTTGGGATTACCCACTAAACCGATATGAATTTTTTTTTTGCCCACCGTAACCCACAAATGTAGAAGTTAGACCCCGTTGATATTTACGAAATCGGGTTTTTGAAGGATGATTTTAGTCATGTAGCGGGCTTAGTACTTCTATTAAGCTTTTGTTGCGACGTTCCTTTTATCTCCTGTTCTTCATTAAGCAATTCGCCAATCTGGAAGTGTAATCACTGTTTTTTTGAAATTGATCATTCACCATTAACTACACAAAATTTTAACCTAATTCAATTTGAGGTATTCAATAACTTTGCTTTAATTAATTTCAAATTCTTATGAATAACATTCGTGTGGCGTTTTTATTTATTTCTTTTTTTATTGTCCAGGTTTCTTTTGCTCAAAAAAAGAAATCCAAACTAAGTAAAGCAGATAATACAACGGTAACGAACCTGCAAGCGAATATCGGTTATCTTGCCAGCGACAAACTTGAAGGAAGAAGAGCGGGTACTAACGGGGAAAAACTGGCAAGCGAATTTATCAGTCAAAAATTCCAGGAAGCGGGTCTGCAACCGAAAGGCACCGATGGATTTTTTCAGCCATTTGAAATTTATGATGGCAAACAAATTAACAATGCCACACATTTTGTCATCAATGAAAACAATCTTGCTATTGACAAAGATTTTTTTCCATTTCCATTTTCTCAGAACGCAAGTATTGAAGCAATGCCATCCATTGCTGTGCAGGAAGCAGATATGCCCTGGTTCTATGATCTGAAAGAAACCCTTGAAGAAAATAAGAACAACCCGCATTTTGATTTGAGCGAATACATCCGTAACAATGCAAAAAAAGCAAAGAGCCGTGGTGCATCGGCAGTTATACTTTATAACTCTTCCACTATTGATGATCAGCTGAAGTTTGACAGCAAAGACAGAACAGAAAAACTGGATGTACCAGTTGTATATGTTACTAAAGATGCAGCAAAAAAATATTTCGGCGATCAAACAGCTACGATCGATATTAAATTGAAAGTGGATATTGGCGACAAGAAAAGAACCGGTCACAATATTATTGGGTATTTAGATAATGGAGCAGCAAGAACAGTAGTACTTGGTGCACATTACGATCATTTAGGATATGGCGAAGATGGCAATTCAATGTTACGTACGGGTGAAAAAGCAATTCACAATGGAGCTGATGACAATGCAAGCGGTACAGCCGCATTGATCGAACTCGCAAGAATTCTAAAAAATACAAAACAGAAAAATAACAATTACCTGTTTATTGCTTTTTCTGCAGAAGAGCTTGGATTAAACGGTTCAAAGTTTTTTACAGAGCATCCAACGATCGATTTTACTAAAGTCAATTACATGATCAATATGGATATGGTAGGAAGACTGAATGATAGCAGCGAAGTTGTAACGATCGGTGGTTATGGTACTTCACCGCAATGGGGCACTTTGATCGATCCGAACAATAAAAAAAATCCATTTGTGATCAGGATCGACAGCAGCGGAACCGGTCCAAGCGATCACACATCTTTTTACCGCAAGGATATTCCTGTTTTGTTTTTCTTTACAGGCTTGCATTCAGATTATCATAAACCAAGCGACGACGCAGATAAAATAAACTACACTGGTGAAACAAAGATCATCAACTATATCAGCAGCATTGTGCTTTCTCCAACCACATCAAGTCAAAAACTGGCATTTTTAAAAACAAGAGAAACACAATCAACTTCATCCCTGCGCAGCGGCGGAGTTACAATGGGAATAATGCCTGATTATACTTTTGCCGGCACAGGTATTCGTTGCGATGGTATATCCGATGGCCGACCCGCACAAAAAGCAGGATTGAAAGCTGGCGATATTATTATTAAAGTCGGAGATTATAGTATTAGCTCGATGGACAGCTATATGCAAACACTTGGAAAATTTCAAAAAGGAGACAAGGCAAAAGTAAAATTCAAAAGAGGGAACGAAGAAATGGAAACAGAGGTTCAGTTCTAAATTAAAAACAGAAACTAAAACCACCATGAGCAGCAGCAAACTTATTTTAGATGCACAGGATATTACCGATGGCTTTTTTGAAGATACCCGTCTGCTCGGTATCATGGCGCCCATGAAAGATTACCAGTTTTGCTGGCAATTGAATAATATGCTTGGCGTTGATTTCCGGGTGAATCATGAAATAGAAATTCAACTAAAGAAAAAGAACCGTAATTATTTTTTTGGTTTGTATGAGTATCATGAACCCTCCACTGCACTGGAACATTATATATACAATAACCAGTTTGACGGCGAATATCTTTTACCGGAATTCAAGCACCTTGATTTTTTGTGGTTGATGAAGGGTGATACTGTTACAGATGAAATGTTGCAGCAGCAAACAGAAAACATTCGATCACTCAACGGAGTGCAGTTAGTAATGGAGCTGACCAATGAAAAAATAAAGAATAAAGAACATCTTGTATTTTAAATAACAAAATTCAACATTATGTGGAAGGAAGCCGATAATAAACTGTACAAGAAATTTACCTTCAAAAATTTCAGCGAAGCTTTTGCATTTATGACTCGAGTTGCTATTGAAGCTGAAAAGATGGATCATCATCCTACATGGACCAATACCTGGAATGCGGTTGAGATATGGCTTAATACTCACAGCGCAGGAAATACTGTAACCGATAAAGACAGGGAATTAGCAAAGAAGATCGACGCCCTACTCAGTTAATAGTCTGCATTTATTTATTTTTAATTGGCCATCCGCTTGGCTCAGCCATAAATACTTTACCACATAGGAATATAGAAATATAGTTTTCATCCCGCAGAATTGCGGGATGTTTCTTTCTCCTGTGTCTTATGTGTCTATGTGGTTTCATTATAAGATTGATATATGAGGATAGTCGCTTATTTTTAATAGGTAAATGCAGATCACTGATACAATACTCATGATCCGCCCTGCTTCATTCAGGGCAAACGAAGAAACTGCTGCAACAAATTTTTTTCAATCAACTGATACAAAA
>VBAS01000060.1 GCA_005882975.1 Bacteroidota bacterium
CAATATCCTTTGCACCGCAATAACCCATGCCTGCACGAAGCCCGCCGGTATATTGGTAAACGATTTCTTTTACTAATCCTTTATAGGCCACACGACCTTCTATGCCTTCGGGCACAAACTTTTTTACATCATCTTCCACATCTTGAAAATAACGATCACTGCTGCCGGTTGCCATAGCGCCAAGCGAACCCATGCCGCGGTATTCCTTGAATTTTCTTCCTTCATATATAATGGTCTCGCCAGGGCTTTCTTCTGTGCCTGCAAAAATGCTACCCATCATCACGCAATTAGCGCCGGCAGCCAATGCCTTTACCATATCACCTGTATAGCGAATGCCACCATCTGCTATCAATGGAATATTTTTTTCTTTTAATACTGAAGCGGCTTCCATGATGGCAGTGAGTTGCGGCACACCTGCACCGGCAACAATCCTTGTTGTACAAATAGAACCGGGTCCAATACCAACTTTTACAGCATCGGCTCCTGCTTCAGCTAATGCTTTTGCGCCGGCAGCAGTTCCTACATTGCCGGCAATAACATTTATATTTTTAAAATTCTTTTTCACTTCCTTCAATGCGTTGATCACTCCTTTGCTATGACCATGTGCACTATCCAATGCGATCACATCAACGCCGACATTCTGCAATGCTGCAACACGATCTAAAAAATCTTTGGTGATACCAACCCCTGCGCCAATCAATAATCTTCCGAAAGAATCTTTTAGTGCATTGGGAAAACTATAGAGTTGAAGAATGTCACGATAAGTAATAAGACCTACCAACTTTCCGCTTTTATTTACAACCGGAAGCTTTTCAACTTTATGTTGTCGCAAAATTTGTTCTGCTTTTTTCAGATCGGTACCTTCAGGCGCAACTACCAATTTATCTTTTGTCATCAGCTCAGTCACTTTCCTTTTCGGATTATCTTCAAACCTTAGATCACGGTTGGTAAGAATGCCGACAAGCTTTCCTTTTTTATCAATGATGGGAATACCGCCGATCTTATTTTCCCGCATTAATTTTAATGCATCACCAATGGTAGCATTTTCTAATAATGTTACCGGGTCGATTATCAATCCACTTTCACTTCTTTTTACTTTGCGTACCTGGTCGGCCTGCTGATCAATACTCATGTTCTTATGAAGAATGCCAAGGCCTCCTTCACGGGCAAGCGCCATAGCCAATGTAGCTTCAGTTACTGTATCCATTGCTGCCGAAAGCAAGGGCACATTTAATGTTATGTCTTTGGTGAGTTTGGTTTTAATATCAACATCACGGGGTAATACCTGGCTGTAACCGGGCATTAATAATACATCATCAAAGGTTAGACCTTCACCGAAAAATTTTTGAGAGATTGTTTGTGGAGAGAGAGTATTTCTTGTTGCCATGTGCAAAGATAGGGGAGTGGTAAAATACCTTCCAAATCATTATTGCATGGGCTATCTTATCAACGTAACAGTTCCTTTTTGAAAAACTTTTTGTTTTGAATCACGGTTGGTATAGGTCAGCATCCATACATAAACCCCCGTTGGTTGCAATGCACCATTTATTCTTCCGTCCCATTTTCGCCGCCAGTCTTTTGAATGAAATATCAATTGCCCCCATCTGTTGAATACTTTGAAATCAAGATCATCAGCTTTTATTGCATTATTCGGCCATAAATAATCATTAAGGCCATCATTGTTTGGTGTAAATGCAGATGGCACTGCAATAAAACAATTGTTGAGTATGGTTAAAATTCTCCTGCTGCTGTCAGTACATCCTAATGTATTGTTATAAGCTACCAGTTTTATTGTAAGATATAGCTGCCGGTTATTATTAAAAGGCAACGTAAATGGAGGAGGGTCTTTTAAATTACTTGACCCAAGCACATCAAAATTCCATCGCCATGAATCAATCTGTCCCTTGCTTGTATTGACTACTTCCAGTTTATCTTCAGGACATAAAGTATCAACCATCGTAAATGAAGCTTTTACTTCATTATCCAATACAATAGTTGCTGAAGTGCTGTCGCTGCATGTTCCATTACTTACAAATAATTTTATAGTATTCGTAGTTGCTGCGGGCAAAATGATCGTATGCTTTTGCGTGGTTATTGGCGCAGCTTTATTAAAAATCCATCTCCATGTATTTACATTATGTACGCCATCATGTAAAAATGTTAGCGTATCTCTTTGACAACCGAAAGCAGTGTTGTATTGAAAGAGTGCTGATACCGTATCCACAGTAGTAAAAGCAAGACCTTGCAAAGGAGTTTGCTGTCCGCATTCATCTATTAATATATCGCCATCGCTTCCGGCTTTTAATGTCAGCAAATAATTTCCCTGTGTATAAATAGGAGCGGCAAATTTTACAACAACATAATCTGTTTTTCCATTGATACAATTTCCACCGGCACCTACTACCGATACAGGCGTAGGACCTGTAACGGTAAAATCGCTTCCATCAGCTGCGATGCTGTTGCAATTGATTTTTTTAGGAAAATATATTCTTACTGAATCCGGCGCACAACCTCTGCGGCCAATGCTATCTGCAAAGATGGGCTGCGGGGCATTGTATTGAAACGAAACCTGCTCTGTCGGTATTCCATTCCCGCAATTATCTAAAAGACTATTTCCATCGCTTCCTTTATTAATAACAAGTTGGTAGTTACCATTGGGCAATGCTGAAGCAAGTGTGATCGTCAACTCATCAAAATCAAATCCGGATGAACATGCAACAGTTGTAGCAGAAGTAACTGTTGTTATTGCCGGTGAAATACTAAACTCACTGCCTGTTGAAGTAAGACTGGCACAAATAACTTTTTTATTAAGTTTTAATGTGATTGATTTTCCATCACAATCAGCTTTTGCATTTTGCATGTGCGGAATAGCAGGATCGGTAATAACTCCGGTGCCGCCGCCAAAGGATAAACTATAGCCGCTTTGTGTATCACTGAAATGACTGATCATTAAAATATATTCATGACCTTGAATAAGATTTGGCATTGCTGCAAATGTTGGAGCTCCACCACCAGGGGCAGATGCACATTGAATAAAATTTACTCCACTTGCCGATGCACCGGTTGCTCCATAACTTCCTGCCCAATTACCCGTAACAATTATTGTATGATCAGTAAATAGATCATTTGGATTATGCCCTGTTACATCATATAATTGCCAGTCATAATCTTCATCGCTACCAGCTGGGGTAATAGTAAATCCTAATGTGCCGGAAACATAACAAGTGAATTTATAAAAGAAGGGGTTTTTATTTGCATAAGCCGCATTACCCGTGCCTGAACAACCGGGAACAAATAAATTATTGGTGGTGCATACAGGAACAGTACTTTGTTGAAAAGCGGTGGTACCACAAACAGGAAAAGCTGTCGTTGGAGTTTGTCCTAATGTTGTGCAAGCCTGTGATAAAGCAGCATCTGAATAGAATAAAAGGAAAACTATTAATAAGGAAACGATTTTTATTAATGGCTTCATGGGGCAAATACAGGGAGCGTTTTGATATTATACACTGACAATAAAACAGCAGGATACGTTGCCTTAAAATTGTCAGGAAAGCTGGTAAAGTTTGCCCGGTAAAGATACCATCACATTCTGTAATTCAAGATTTAATATGGCAGCGGCAACGGCGCTGCTGCTCAGTCCGCTTTTAAAATTGATCTCATCGATATGAACGGCTTCTTTTTCCTGCAAAATGGTTATGATTATCTTTTCATTAACGCTTAATTCGATAAACAATTGTTTCTGCTTATGTGCAGCTTTGGTTTTATCTGCAGGTTGATCCCAATTCATAAGTTCTATTAATTCCTGTGCATCTGAAAGCAATACTGCTTTATTATTTTTTATAAGATAATTGCATCCAGCACTTTTAGTATCATTTGTTCTGCCGGGTATAGCGAAAATATCTTTATTATATCCATAAGCTAATTCAGCAGTGATCATGCTGCCACCCCTGATGCCGGTTTCAATTACAATTGTTGCATCGCTGATTCCGGCAACTATTCTATTTCTTATCGGGAAATTATGTTTATCGGGTTTGGTCGTTTTTCGAAATTCGGTAAGCAAGCCGCCATTATTTTTAACCATGTCTTTAGCAAGTGATGAGTGAGAGCTGGGATAAACCTGGTCTAAGCCATGCGCTAATACACCGACTGTAGGCAATTCATTTTTTAATGCAGCTTTATGTGCTATGGCATCGATTCCAAATGCAAGACCACTGACGATAAGAACATTTTGTTCAGTGAGATCTTTAATGAGTTTTTCAGTTACTGATCTTCCATATTCAGTATTATTTCTCGTACCAATAATAGCAATGATCTTTGAAGTATTTAGGCCAGCCGTTCCTTTATAATAAAGAAGGGTAGTTATCAGAAAGAAAAAGCGGCTTTATTTTATATTTTTCAATGAAGGCTATTTCTTCTTCGGCTTGTGAAAAATCGGTAAAAGATTTAATTGCTGTTGCCCTGATCGAGCCGATGCCTTCTAATTTTTCCAGCCCAGATTTTTTTGCTTTAAAAATTTCAGGAGCTTCAAAATGTTGCAATAAAATTTTAGCCTGTACCGGGCCGATATTCGGGATAAGTGTTAAGGCAATTTGATATAATAAGTCATTGGTCATTGAGATAATCCGAGATTGATTATTGATAAAAATAAATCAAACTAATGTTTTATCAATGACCAATATGACTCTCCCGATAACTATCGGGATGACTTCTCTGACCTATTGACTAACTACCCTCATTTCTGTTCTGCGATTCATTGCCCGTCCTTCTTCTGCTTTATTATCGGCGACAGGTTTTGTTTCGCCATAGCCTTTTGACGTGAGGCGTTGCACAGAAACGTTTTTACTTACAAGGTAATTGATGACAGCCTTTGCTCTGTTGTTAGACAATGCAAGATTGTCTGAAGGTTTTCCAATATTATCAGTATGACCACTGATTTCAATTTTTACAGTGGGATTATCAATGAGCAATTGAATGATTTTATCTAATTCAACCTGCGATTCAGA
>VBAS01000061.1:0-3119 GCA_005882975.1 Bacteroidota bacterium
TTAGTAGCTCTTTAAAGAGAAATGATAATATTTATGAAGTCGGCTACAACGAATGCTATGAACATCTGTTGCGTCGCACTCTTCAACTTTCTGTTCACTACTGAACAAAAAAAACTCAGTTATAATGAAACATCGATTTTGTAAACCATTTTAAAACTAAGTTCCCCTTTAGGGGACAAGTAGTATGATCATTGATACATTAGGCAACGCACCAAAATATTTTTCAATTCATCCTTTATTTGCAAAAGCATTTGAATACATAAGCCAGACTGATCTCGCAAATGCTGCAGATGGTAAGTCAGACATTTCAGATGGCTTAAAAGCTATCTTCAGTAACGCACCGGGCAAAACAATAGAAGTAAGTTGTTCAAAGTTCGAGTGCCATAATAAGAACATCGATATTCAGCTTTGCATTAGTGGCTTTGAAACTATTGGATGGAAACCAAGAGAAAAATGTGAAATACCAAATGGTGATTACCATGCCGAGAAAGATGTGCAATTCTATAGCGATACGCCTGATACATTTTTTCAATTGCATGACGGACAGTTTGCGATCTTTTTTCCTGAAGATGTGCATGCACCAATGATAGGAGAGGGCACGATAAAGAAATTAGTTATAAAGGTAAAAATATGAATGAATGGAACACGGATGACACTGATGTAAAGGATTCGAACGGATAAAATCTGTGTAGATCAGTTTGATCCGTCTTATCGGTGTTCCATAAAAAAATTAAAATGAGCAAAACACAACAGATATCAGAGGCTATAATAAAGCAGGGAATGCTTCCTCTATATTTTAATTCAAACGAAGAAGTAAGCCTCGATGTATTAAAAGCAATTTACCGTGCAGGAGTAAAGGCCGTGGAATACACCAATCGCGGTGATGCAGCTCTGACAAATTTTAAAAAGATGGTTGCATTGCGCAATGCAGAAATGCCAGGCTTGGTATTGGGTGTAGGAACAATTAAGAATATGCAGCATGCTAATGATTACATGGCAGTCGGTGCTGATTTTTTAGTTAGTCCTGGTTTCGTACCGGATGTTGCAGCTTACTGTGTAAGCAATGATATTTTTTACGCACCGGGATGTATGACACCAAGTGAGATCATTGCTGCTGAAAATGCAGGTATCAAATTCATTAAATTATTTCCCGGAAATATGCTTGGCCCCGAATTTTTGACAACTATAAAGGATATCTTTCCAAAACTCCTTTTTATGCCAACCGGTGGAGTGGATACAACAAAAGAAAATATTGAAGGATGGTTTAAAGCAGGTGTGTGTGCCGTAGGAATGGGCAGCAAACTTATCAGTAAAAAGCTAATGGAAGCAAAAGACTACGGAACTATTGAATCAGAAACCAAGAAAGTATTGGAATTGATCGGATCAATAAAGCCAGCTAAATAGTAGCACAGGTGATGAATGGATTGCGACGCAAGGGACGCTGATAAGAATTACCTAAGTTGGTATCATAAAAAATCTACGATGCAACAAGCCATAGGAAAATACAGATGGACGATTTGTGCCTTGCTCTTTTTTGCCACTACAATAAACTATTTGGACAGACAAGTGCTGAGCTTGTTGCAGAAAGATCTTTCAGAACTTTTTGGCTGGACAAATACAAATTATGCCAATATAACTGCGGTGTTTCAGTTTGGCTATGCTGTTAGCCTGCTCCTGGCCGGTAGGATCATTGACAAGCTTGGAACAAAAAAAGGATATACACTGGCCATTATTATCTGGAGTATCGGCGCAATGATCCATGCGTTAGCAATTCCTCTTGGTGAAGCATTAAATACAGTACTTGGACTTTTTGGAATAACAGCTTTAAGTGTTTCTGTTGCAGGCTTCATGGTTAGCCGTGCTGTTCTTGCATTCGGCGAAGCTGGTAACTTTCCTGCAGCAATAAAAGCTACGGCCGAATACTTTCCAAAAAAGGAAAGATCACTTGCAACAGGAATTTTTAATTCCGGAGCTAATATAGGTGCCGTGCTTGCGCCACTTAGTGTTCCATGGATAGGTAAGCATTGGGGCTGGGAGATAGCATTTGTTTTAGTGGGAGCTGTTGGTTTGATCTGGCTTGTTTTCTGGCTTGTTTTCTATGAGAAACCGACGGAGCAAAAGAAATTATCAGCCGCCGAATTAGAATATATCAATTCAGACCAGGAAGAATCAGTAGTTACTACTGTTACAAAAGAAAAAGTTTCGTGGTTAAAATTGTTAAGCTATCGGCAAACATGGGCTTTTACGGTTGGTAAATTTTTGACCGATGGTGTTTGGTGGTTTTATTTATTTTGGTTACCCGGTTATCTGACATCGCAGTATGGAATGAGCAGTACAGAAGTGGCTATTCCATTAGCAGTACTTTATACAATGACAATGATCGGTAGCGTTGGCGGTGGATGGTTCCCTATGTATTACTTTAAAAAAGGCTACTCGCCTTATGATGGCCGGATGAAAGCGATGTTGATGATCGCTATAATTCCCCTTGTCGTTTTATTAGCTCAGCCATTGGGTGGTTATAGTTACTGGTTACCTGTACTATTGATAGGAGTAGGTACATCAGCACACCAGGCGTGGAGTGCAAATATCTTTACAACGGTTAGTGATATGTTCCCTAAAAAGGCAATAGGATCTGTTGTAGGTATTGGAGGTATGGCTGGTGGCATCGGAGGCGTGATCGTTTCAAAAGTAGGAGGCTGGCTGTTTGATTCCTATAAAGCAGCGGGAATTGCGGAGTCGTGGGTTGCTGCACAAGCAAACGGATTGGGCGACTATGTTTCAAGAATACATGCTTTGAACCTTAAGACAAAGTTTGGAGATACGGTTAGTTTGGATACGATAGATCTTAAAGGTCTATCCAAAGAAGTTGCTGATCAATTAAAGAATATTGATGCCTTATCTTTTGATAAGCTATTGGAGCTGCAAAAGCCTTTAGTCCATAGTCAAATGACCACTTCCTATACTATTATGTTTGCCTTTTGCGCAGTGGCCTATCTCATTGCCTGGTTCATTATGAAAGCGCTGGTACCGAAATATAAAGTGATCACCGATCTGTAAAGCAATTCCTGAATATTTCTGCGTAGATCTTCCTTTTACTCTATCACTTTTGGATTGAAAAA
>VBAS01000061.1:3143-4967 GCA_005882975.1 Bacteroidota bacterium
AGTCAATTTTTCTAGAGCTTATCCGCCTAAATGTTCGTTGACAATAAACAAATGTCTGTTTTGCTTTGTTATGCATGTGCCAATAATTATAAACTTTGATATATAATAAAAAGTGATGGGTGGAAATTTTTATAATGGGTGGCCAATATTTTTTCTATACTTTTGGTTTACCATTAAACCTTAAAATATTCTGATGGCTATCGTCACGCACCTTCACCTGATATTTATATCGGTGAGCCTTCTCCTCTTAATATCATTCAGAGGAAGGTTGAGTAATAACCAAATGAAGGTGATATTTATCTTTTTTATTTTCCTCTCTCTTTTTCCCGTCATTTTCCTGGCACCAACAACCCAATATTATTATTCATTTAAAATATTCGATAAGATCATATTATTTCTTTTTATACCTGCCTGCTATATTTATATCCTTACCAATTTGTATAAACAGCGTCCTAAAAAAACGAATACTTTTCGTTTGCGTTTTTGGACAGCGAAATTCACGGCCTATATAAATCCACAATATAATTCCAGGCACAAAATTGTAAGAAAATATAAAGATGAAACAAAACAGCCTGTATTATTGAATATGTCCCAGGAACGAGCAATAGAAATAGAGGGAAATATTCGTAATCATTTTTCAAGAAATAAACCTTTTCTAAAACACGGTTATTCTTTGCGAATGCTATCGGAAGAGGTCCATCTGCCATTGCACCAGTTGTCAGCTTTTATCAATAGCTATTACAAAAAGAATTTTAATGACTTTGTCAATGAATACCGGATATTATCCTGCATAGAGAAGCTTTTAAAAAAAGAATGGGAGTTTAAAAAACTTGAATCGATCGCAGAAGAATCAGGCTTTAATAACAGGAATACTTTTACTTCTGCTTTTAAAAAGGCCACAGGTTTAAATCCATCAGAATTTATTAAGTATATAAAACTGGGAAAAGTTCAGGAAAATAAAAACCCGGATACTGAAGTTGAGACCGAAGAAATGACTAAGATATATAGATTGATGAATAAATTGGCGGGTTAAAGACAAGAAAGAAGTTTCATGAAGACCAGCAAGCAGTTAGCATGATAAAACAAAAATGAAACAGCCCAATTTTTATTTTTTTATAATTTTTACATAGTGTATTTTAGTTTCAGGCATCTATTAACCATTAAACACTTTTTATGAGAAATTTTCTTAACAGAATCTTTGGCCAATTACTAACCTTTAAGAAAAAGCCCTCTAATTCCCGCACCATCATTATCCCTTCGGAGAAAAAAGCTTTAATTTTAAAACAGCTGGACGAGCACATGCAACTGCGACAGCCGTATCTAAAAGAAAATTACACCCTCAAGGCCCTTGCGGATGATCTGAATATTCAACAAATCCATTTGTCTGCTTTACTAAACCACGAGCTGGGGATCAATTTCAATAATTATCTTAACCAATACCGGGTAAGATATTGTAAAACGCTAATCCAAAAGGGAGCAACACGCAAACTAAACTCAAAAGGGTTAGCAAGCCAGTGTGGATTTCATAACCGGAATACTTTTACTACAGCGTTTAAAGAGTTTGCCGGCTGTACGCCATCCGATTATACAAGGCGCTACTATAGCAGCACATTTAATACTGTTTTTGAAAGTTGAGTCATCCTTTTATGTATTGTTCAGAGGGTGTTATTTTCAAACAGGGATTAATATGTACTCCATGGATCAGATAAACAAGTATAGACTTGATCTTGTATTGAACTCATAAATGCAATTCAACGGACAGGAATGATTTACTTAGCAAAATCTTTTGAGTATATAAAAGCAGATATTTTCTCAGATTATGAA
>VBAS01000061.1:5001-9389 GCA_005882975.1 Bacteroidota bacterium
AGTAGTAAATAATTATAATTTTTAGCATTTCTCCACCCTTAAAACTTTATTTCAGCTTTAATGAAGATTAACTTTAGAAAGCAAATTTGAAATAGACGGTCATGAAAAATAGTGAGCATAGATGTCAAATAGTATTCAAAAGGATTAAGTAAACGATCTCAGTCTAGTTGTTAGTTCTTAGGCAGTTTTGGTTATAGTTAAGAATAAGACCGCTTAAGATCTTGTTAGCGGTCTTATTTCTCCAAAAGTTTTAAAGATGATCTGATGAATATTTGATTTAAATAACAAGTGTGACGGCGAGCAATCGAAGGCTGTGTATTTCTATATACAGCCTTTATTATTTCAAAAACTGAAAGCAATACATAAAATGATCCTTTTACTTACTTTGCTTTTATTGGCATTCAGGCAAAAAGCAAAATTAAAACGCAGAAACAAACTAAGCTTAAGACAACATTAATGTAAGAAGCTTAATTTGTTCAATGCTGAAAGTGAATTTATTCACCCCCAATTAATACACAGAAGATTTACTTTCCTAATTTAAATGTCAATCCGCCTCCAAGGCTGAATTGCCACAATGTAGAATATGTAGTAAGATAAATTGGGCCATACCAGCTCCAATAATAATCGCCACCCGTTGCTCTTGAAGCTGATAATATCATTGCCTGCAGCTTTAGTCCCATTTTTGGAGAGAACCATACATTAGTGCCCACTCGTCCACCCCAGGCGAAATTGGTATTGCTGGAGCTTTTTCCCAGTGATGGAGCTTCAAGATGGCTGAGCAAAACTCCTGCCATTACCCCGGCGTATCCTTCTGCCTTACCGCCACTTCCAAAATGTCCATCTCCGCTTAACATTATAAAATCATGCTTGAGATCGAAAGTTTCTTTTCGGGTTTGAGTATTGCCCCCAAACTTAAAATTGGCAGGAACCGTAGTACTTCTGTGTAAGTACAAAAGTTCTGCACTACTCTGATGACTAAACATATATTCCAAACCACCGCCCCATTGTACTCCTGCTTTCACTGTTCCATTATAGTAAGTATTTGCATCATTTACCACATCAAACCCATCATCAAATGTGTATGCAGCATAAAAATTAAGCCGGGCATGCTGGCCCATCATTGTTGTCATAGTTGCGGCTGATACGAGCAATAGAAAGATCTTTTTCATTTTTTAAAATTTTAGTTTACAAAAAATTTAATGGTTGTTAAGTGTGTGACTTTATTACTTGAAAAATTGAATATCGGCGGTAAATTATTAATTAAATTCCTCTTTTCCTGATTTTTAATTAGAAAACAAAAATGAGACTGAATTGTAACACTCCATTTTTGAAATCAGGATCAATGTTGGCTGTATCAAAATCACCCACTTTGCTTACACCAACCATATACCGGGCACCAATTCCCAGGCCTTTACTTTTTAAAAAACCAAGGCCAAATCCTATTGACAGGTCTGTACTTTTAGCAAACTCATCGATCGTAGAATTGGGAATGTCTTCGCTTACTTTGAAACCTGCTTGCGGACCAGCTTCAACATAAAAGCTACCTTTAAATTGCCACTGCAGCATTATAGGTATATTGACATAAGAAACCTTATAATCTGCTTCTGTCACTCCATCATCCAGTTTAGCACCTTGTGAAGAAAAAAGAATCTCGGGTTGCAAAACCAGGTGATCAAACTTGATCCGCACTAATCCACCAGCATGAAATGCTACCAATGAACTTTTCTCAATATTATTAAAATTACCTCCGGTAAAATTGCTGACATTAACACCGCCTTTTAATCCAAACTGCAGCTGGGCATTCACGGTCCCCATTACCAAAAGAAGCGGAAGAAAAATAATCTTTTTCATAAACTAAAATTTAATAGTTAAAAAAATCATTTAGCACTTTTTTGGTGTCTTTATATCCAGGTGACCTTACTTCTCAGTTAATGTTATTATGCTTCCTCCTTTTTTATTAATTAAATATTGTTGGTGTATATTAAAAATAATTTCAGCTAGCGTTATATTTTATTTTTTGGTGGCGAACTTATCATCAGTTGTTAAATAGTTGGTTTTTTTTGAACCTTCCCAATTGCTTCCTGAAAGGTCTGCATTTGAGAAATCAGTATTATGAACTTTTGCACCTGTAAAATTTGCATTGATAAGTTTGGCATTTCGAAACGATGTCCCAAATCTTATTACCAGAAATGATGAAATTTTTCTTAGCGTATCAAAGCCTTTTGTCCCGCTCAAAGCTCTTTTACTTATAAGTGCACATGCAATTGCCATGACCATGGTGCCTATTCCTCCGCCAACACTTTTGCCAAACATCCCGCCAGATAGTGCAACTATCATAAATAAAATATTAGAGAGTGTTCCAGCAGCAGCCCGGGCAATTGTACCTACAATAAACATGATAACCGTTAATAGTAACGACAGTATAAGATAAAACATCCCCATTCCGGTGCCTAAACCTGAAAGAAATGCTACAATACCGATCACTGCGGCAAGTATAACAGCAGGCAGGATCAAATTGATGATCGCCTTTCCCCCACCTTTCCAATAGTAGTAAAGAATAAAAAAAAGAATGATCACGATTGTTATGATTCCGGCTGTTCTCAAATATAAATCTTGTGAAGCCAGCATGTTTTGAACGGTTTGGCCCGTAAGTGCGGCGATATAACCTGATAATAATGACACCATCAAAGCGATAAATAAAATTATTATTGTGTTCAATGGCGTAATGCCAGTTTTTGAATGAGTAAAGTTTGCACCGGTAAGATTAGCATCGGTGAAATCAACCCCTCGAAGATCACTTTCCACAAAGCTTGCATTGGAAAGATCTTCATTTTTAAACGAGGTCTTCTGTAAATTTTTATTGGAATATTCTTTTGCCATGATGTTTATTGACAGAAAATAAAACTGTCATTGTATAAGTTTGAATTTTATTTACTGTCAATTATCTATTTGATTCGGTATACTATCTTCTGCTTTTTTTTAACGCTTCATTTTTTCTTTCCAGTTCCAGGGCTTGCTCGGCGATGATCTTTTTTAATCTTGTATTGTCTTCCATGAATTGCTTTAATTTAGATTTTGGTTTATTTTTTAATATCAGTTCTTGTTTATTTTTATCCTTTTCCATAAACTTTTCTCTCCACCTTGCAAATACACTATATGACAGGTTGTGGTTTCGTATAACTGCAATAACACCTAATTCATTTGCTTGTCTCAATATCTCAAGCTTTTGTTCATCACTAAATTTTCGTTTTTGGCTTGCCATAATCTAATAAAAAGGTTAAGTGGTAGGCACGCATTAAGGTTAGTTATTTTCAGGGGTTTGAATTTTTCATTTTCCAGTTAATTGCAAATCGGAGTGGTAAAACCTAACCATTGCAATAAGGATGACACTACCAAACGACCGCTATTCGCATCTATCAAAAAAATAAGATATCTTATCTTAAAGACAAGTAATATGAGATATCTTTTGGAGCACCATAAATGATCAAAAACAAATAGTCCTATGGTCAAAAGATACTATAGATTGTAACCAATTCAATCAGGAATGCTCAAAATCTTGTGAGATATCTTATATTTTTTGGCAAAGAATAATTAATCCTGCACATTTAAACCATGGCAAATATTGTCGGGACTGGATGGAACATTAATATTTTGATTACCTGAGCTTAAGCATTGATCATATTGGCTTTAAGGATCCTAAAAACAAACAATTTAGGTTTAACGGTAATCAATAAAATGTATCTAATACCTTTAAAGATATCTAAGCACGATTTTGAATTCTGCTCAAAAAAAATGTTTAGCCAAATCTATTAAGATTTCTAAAATCAGTTCAGTTAAGTTTTATAATTCTTAGCATTTATCAGGTGGATTTATTTTTTGATCCACATGCACCAATCCTAAATTGCACACGATTGAGGAATACAGTTTTGTCAAAATGAAACTCCAAATAAGAGGAGGATTGGTTAAAACGAATATCATTAATTGATTTCTATAAATTCTTAGCAAAGTCAGTAGAGGTTTGCTTAGGCAGGTATAAACCGGTGAATTCTTTCTCCGGTTTTTTTTGTTACTACTAGTACCTTAATAAAAGAGATATATTAATGTAGATCCGCTACTAGTACTCAAATATTTTTAGATATCTCATTTAAATAAAAAAACTCACCTAAGCAACAATTTGCATCGAAGTGAGTTTTCTATTGATTATCAGTAATTGCGGAGAGAGAGGGAAATGAACCTTTCTAAATATCCTTTAGGAATCAATATTATAAAGAAGTTTGAGTTTACTAACTCATGAATTACTCATAGTTTTTCAATCGACAGAGTAACGCAAATCCTAAATTAAAAATACATAATTCGGAGAACTCTATTTTGAAAAATTGTTTAATTTT
>VBAS01000062.1 GCA_005882975.1 Bacteroidota bacterium
CAATACTATTTCACCAAGAAAATGTTATGCTACTACTACCAATCTTGCAAATGTGCTTCCGATGATCAGAATAACCGAAATGTATTATATCGCCGCGGAGTGTGCTACTGCTGCACTTGATTCACTCAAGGCAACTGATCTGCTTGATTCAGTAAGAGTGCATCGCGGTTTAACCAAGTACACACTTCCTGCGTTGAAAACAGACAGCCTCAATGTTGAAATAAGAAAGGAATACCAAAAGGAATTTCTGAGTGAAGGACAAATGTTTTATTTCTATAAAAGGAAGAACCTGCCATTTGCTTCGTTGCCTTTTACCAAGGTTCCTGTTGTGGCAAATGCATCCTATGTTTTTATAAAACCAGAGTAAGAAACAAATTGCTTTAGAAAAATAAACGACTGAATAAAGACAACTATTGTTATGAATTACTTCAAAAATAAATTTCCGGGTAAGCATCGATTTTTTTCTATGATGGCAAGCTGCACGTTGCTGCTGCTCTTTATGGCAACAAGCATTGCCTATGGGCAAGAAAAAACAATTCCTGTAGTAAAGGGTATTGTAAAAGATGATGCTGGCGAAATTTTAACAGGCGCCACTGTTTCCATCAAAGGAACAAAAATTTTTATCACTACTAAAAATGACGGAACGTTTGAATTAAAAAATGTACCGGAAGGATCTGTGTTGACAGTTTCTTATGTTGGACATACAAGAACGGAAATAAAGTTAAAACCCGGCCAGGCCGAGATAACAATAAAAATGGCTTCTTCAACCGGTGTGCTCAGTGAAGTAGTTGTCAATAACGGTTTGTATAAAAGACCTGCAGGAAACTTTACAGGTGCCGCCAAAACTTATACAGGTGAACAATTAAAATCTGTGAATCCTTCAAATGTATTACAGGCATTAGCAGTCGTCGACCCTGCCGTCCGCATTGAACAAGACAATGCATTGGGTAGCGATCCCAATCAATTACCTATAATCCAGATAAGAGGACAGAATAATTTACCTGTAGGAACACAAGGTAGTGCTGCTGCAAGTGCTACACCGGTTTCCAATGGTGATATCATGTCAAGTTACCTGCTGAATCCTAATCAGCCTCTTATTATTCTGGATGGTTTTCAATCTACGTTACAGACGATCTATGATATGGATATAAATCGGATCGCAAGCATTACTGTTTTGAAAGATTCGGCAGCTACTACAGCTTATGGGTCCAAAGCAGCAAATGGTGTGATCGTGGTAGAAACCAAACAACCCACTGCCGGCAGAACCCAGGTAACTTATGCGATCAATATGGCAGTGGATATTGCCGATCTTACTTCCTATCACTTAATGGATGCAAAGAGTTTATTGGAAGCACAGCGTATTGCAGGTGTCTATTCGGATCCGAATAATCATTTTAATGATGTTGGCTTAAAGCAATGGTATGATTACCGTTTACAACAGGTACAGAGTGGTGTGAATACTTATTGGCTTTCACAACCTGTTCGTAATGGCTTCAGCACAAATCACAGTCTCAATATTAGTGGCGGTGCAAGATCGGTGCGTTATGGACTTTCGCTTAATTACAGTAATGGAGTTGGTGTAATGAAAGGTTCCGGCCGGGACAGGCTTGGATTAAATTATAACCTGACTTACACAAACAAGAGCTTCCGTTTTTCAAATAATACTACTGTTGGTTATAGCAAAGGAAACAATACTCCATGGGGAAGTTATAGTCAGTATGCCAGTCAATTCCCTTTTTTCAAACCAACCGATTCTGCAGGAAACACTATAAAAATATTTGAACCTGTTAATACAACATTAGGGATTGCTACACAACCACCGGGAGGAATTTTTACAAATGCTGCCTATAATGCTGGTCTTGAAATGAAAAACTATAGTTATACTCTTTCATTTTCCAATAACACAAACGTTGAATGGACGATAAGCAAAGAAATGAGAATGCGGGCAGCTATCAGTTTTTTAAATAACCTTCCCGGTTCTGAAGCATTTTATCCTGCCGATCATACCATGTTTGCGAATGCTATAGTCGGTGGATTTACTGATCTCGGATCATACTCACAAACCCAGGGAAAAAATACTGCGATAGATGGTAAACTAAGTTTTGATTACAATAAGAAATTTGGAGCCCACACGATCATGGCTGCATTCGGTGTATCGGGCCAAGCTACTGAGAGCAATTCTACTACCATCCAGGTTACAGGTCTTCCGAATGATTACCTCAACCAGTTAGGAATGGCAAATGGTTATGGCAGTAGTATTAAACCCGGTTCAACAAGCAACGTTACCCGAAGCCTTTCTTCTTATGCAAGCATAAGTTACAATTATGCTGATCGCTATACTGCGGAGATCACTGCGAATGCAAGCGGTTCTTCCCAGTTCGGATCCAATAACAGGTTGGCGCCTTTCTGGGCAGGTGGTGTAGCATGGAATGTGGACAAGGAAAGATTTTTTAAAAAAAATTCCATCATCCAGCAATTAAGATTAAGAATGACAACCGGTATTACTGGCAATCAGAATTTTGCCGCACATATGTCGCAGCCGATCTTCCAGTATAATCTCCTGAATAATTATCGCCTTCAGCTCGGAGCAATTGTTGAAACCTATGCCAATCCCGATCTGAAATGGCAACAAACAATTAAGAATAATTTTGGTCTCTCGGCAGGATTGTTCAATGGAAAAATAAATATTGGATTTGATTACTATACTGAGAATACAGACAACCTTATTTTACCGCTCGATGTAGCGCCGTCAACCGGTTTCGTGAACTACCAGGATAATCTTGGTGCGGTTAAAAACTCAGGTTATGAATTCTCCATCACCTCTCCTATCATACAAAACAGGAAGAAGAATATTTTCTGGTCACTGTCGTTCAATGTTGGTCATTACGAAAATGTGATCACCAAACTTTCGCCGGCAATCGAAGCTTTGAATAAAGCTAACAATAACACTTTTGATCCCAAATTACAGATCACTCCATTGCCACGTTATGAAGTAGGACAATCCATGAGCCGAATCTGGGCAGTGCCATCACTGGGCATTGATCCTGCCACCGGCAAAGAAGTGTTTGTAAAACTGGATGGCAGCAAAACATTCACATGGGATCCGAATGATAAAAGACCAGTTGGTGATGCAACCAGCAAGCTGAAAGGAATGGTTGCTTCTAATTTCAATTACAAAGGTTTTACGTTCAATATAAATTTAAGTTTCAACTACGGTGGTCAGAAGTATAATCAAACGCTGGTAGATAAAATTGAAAACGTAGACCTGCTTCATTCAAATGCTGATGAAAGAGTGCTGACAGAAAGGTGGAAGCAGCCGGGCGATATTGTTTCCTTTAAATCATTGGTGGCAAGTGGTGGCCAGCAGACAAATTCTACTTCACGTTTTGTGCAGGACAATAATTATCTCGAAGCATCGAGCATTACAGTTGGCTATTCTTTTCCACCAAACCTTGCCTGGGTGAAGAAAATGCATCTATCAACGCCAAGATTATTTATTACACAGGCCAATGTACTTCGTTTAGCAACAATAAAAACCGAAAGAGGAACAGGCTATCCATTCTCGAGGACATTCAATTTTGGTTTATCAACTACTTTTTAAAAAATTATTTATGAATAATAAACTGTTGACAATATCCCGAAATTACTTTTCAAAACTAACACTGATCGCTTTGACAGGAGTGATTATGCTGTTTGCACAGGGGTGCAAAAAATTCCTGGATGTGCCACCGAAAGACCAGGTTCCGCAATCAACTCTTTTTAAAGATGAACAGGGTTTCAAAGACGCTTTGATCGGTGTTTATCTTGGAATGGATAAACCAAACAATGGAGCCAGCTATGGATTGTATACTACTGATCTATCCATGGGCATGCTATCAACAATGGCATATAACTATGATAATGCTTATACAGTACAAAATGTCGGAGTCGGAGGTGCATTTTATAACAATGTGGTTGCTTACAAATATTTAGACGGAGAAGTGAGAAAGGAAATAGACGGTATCTGGGGCGGTATGTATAATAATATTGCCAACCTGAATAATATCCTGGTTCAGATCGAGAGTAAGAAAGAGGTATTCCATCGTGATAATTTTAACCGTGTGAAAGGTGAAGCGATCGCTTTAAGAGGATTGTTTCATTTTGATCTGCTGAGAATGTTTGGTAAATCGCCAGTAACAGGTTCTGCAGAAAAAGCGATCCCTTATGTTACACAATTCACCATTAGATCAACTCCTTTTGTTACACTCCAGGCAGGTCTTGATTCATGTATAGTGGATCTTCTTGCTGCAAAAGAAATTCTCGCTGCTACTGATACTTTGGGAGTATTAAAAGCAGTGGATGATCCATTCACTTCATATACGCAAAATCATTTGAACTACTGTACAAAGGAGATCTTGAAAATGCAGACATATATTCAAAGGCTGTAATTGGCAGTAATAAATTTCCTCTGATCAGTTCCAATGTTGCCGCTGCATTGAATGCCATCCGGGACAGAACTTTTTCACAGGAGCTTTTGTTTTCCGTTTATTCTTCGAGTACCAGCAATTATAACAGTAATCTTTTTGACAAATCGAGTAGCGGTGGCACATCCCTTCTTTTGCAGGATAGGAAACTATATACGACCGGTAGCGGCAATGCAAGCGATTACCGTTATATATCATGGTTTGATAATAACCAGGCAGGTAAACTTGCACCCTCAAAATTTTTCCAGGACAAAAACCTGCCATATGAATTACAGGGTAATGTACCGGTGATCCGTGCTTCTGAAATGTATTATATCGCCGCTGAGTGTGCAAACAAAAAAAATGATATCACTGCAGGTGCTGCTTTACTTAACAAGGTAAGACAGGCCCGTGGTCTGAATGCATTGAATGCAGCTGGTATCGCTTCTACAGATAGTTTGTCAACAGAAATAATGCGGGAGTATCAAAAGGAATTTATACAGGAAGGCCAGACATTTTTTTATTATAAAAGACTGAACAAAGACCTGGGACTGGTAACGGGAACTCCTGCTGCAATACCTGCGGATGCATATATGTTTCCTATTCCTGATAAAGAAAAAGAATACAACCACTAAAAACTCAGTTTAAAATTATAAAATGAAAAAGGGAATTTTTTATTTGATCTTATTCGCTGCCATGCTTCCGGGATGTAAGGAAGATGTGCCAACAGTTTTTGCTGAGCCTGATGGTATCTATTTCAGTGCTCCTGCCGATAGCATTACTTATACATTTGCAAAATATCCAAACCGTGTTTCAGATACGCTAAAGATACCTGTAACTGTATTAGGCAAAGCAACAGATAAAGACAGAACTATAACCCTCGAAAAACTTTCAGGCACTGATATAAATAGCACCGAGGGTGTTCATTACAAATTATTACAGCCCTATACAATTCCTGCCGGTAAAGTAACTACTATGTTACCCGTTGTGATCTACAGAACCGGCGATATGGATAGTCTTACGATCAATTTTAAATTTCAACTGAAGGCTAATGAAAACTTTGTTTCAGGTATCTCAGCAAAGACCTCTCTGAAAATAAAAGTAGGTTATCTTCAAAAGCCGCCAACATGGGGAGATCTTTCAGGCCTGCCATGGGCAGGTTATCAGCCAAACTTCGGCACATGGACAAAAACAAAATATAAAGTAATACTGGATGCATTATATGATCCGGTAAGTGAT
This sequence comes from Bacteroidota bacterium, assembly GCA_005882975.1. Taxonomy (GTDB): domain Bacteria; phylum Bacteroidota; class Bacteroidia; order Chitinophagales; family Chitinophagaceae; genus VBAS01. The sequence goes on from VBAS01000062.1 coordinate 5,682, forward strand.
ACAACGGTGAGTGAGTTTCCAGGCACCCGGTTTGCGGGACAATTCCCGGCTGTCTATAATCAATACCTGCAACTCGTAAAAAATTATATCCGCACCAGGTACCCGGGAAATTATTCAATACCACGTGGCATTGGAGCAACATTAAGAGATCCTGATAACAGGGACAGTGTTATTATTGTTGGGCCTGCTAATTATTGATCAAATTAAAAAAGCTTCAATAAACATACAATGAAAAAAGTATTTAGATATATAATGGTGACGCCGCTGATCGTTTTGGCGTTTTACTCTTGCTCAAAGGACCTGGGTAATTATGATTACACTGATGCCAATGTTATTACCATTACCACAGATATGGCTAATGTAGATCCGCTGGTGGTGATCAACAATGATTCGCTTGTAGTAAAACAGAATGACAGTCTGAAAATAAATCTTCTTATTTCTCAAACAAAGCCTTCAAATGACCTGGCATATGAATGGATGATCATTCAAAGTGCTGCTTCAATTGGTAACCCTTCACAATATGTTGTTGGAAATACAGCGCAGTTGAGAACAAAGATCCTTCTTTCGCCAAATGTTTATAAGCTGGTAGTGAAAGTAACAGACAAAACAACCGGTGTTTCTTTTTATAAATTTTACTCATTGAATGTTGATACCGCTCCCTGGGGTGGTGAAGGATGGGTTGTTTTGCAGGACCAGGCTGCACAAGGTTGTGATGTTTCTGTTATTACTACACGTGACGGTGTTGTACGGGGAAATATTTATTCCAATGTTTATTCATTGGCTAATGGCCATAAACTTCCGACTGGCACATATAAAACAGCCGTAATGAATTATGGTAGTGCACTCCGTATACAGAAAGTTGCCTTCTACTATCCGAATGGAGGAACGCAGGTTCGTTCAACAGATTTTCTTGATTCCAGTTATGCAAATGGATGGTTTGTAAATCTTCCTTCAGTAGTAAATATTGAGTCGAATGCTGTAGGTCCGGTTAGCGGCCAATATGAGATCATGATCAACAACGGGCAGTTACATTACCAAATTATAAATGCAGCTACAATAAAAACACCGCCAATAGTTTTTGGTGCGCCACTGCTCGGTTCATGGCCTTCACTAAGTCCCTGGTTTATGCCGAACTCAAGCAGTCTTTATTGTACTTTCTTCGACAAGGTTAACCGCTGTTTTTTGCATTTTAATATGCAAGGTACTCCCACGCTGACACCAACAACGCAACCTGATGCAGCTAACCAGCACTTTGCGGCTTACTCAGGAGCAGGTGGCGCAACTAATTTATCGGTTACAGGTAAAGGATATGATCTGAATAATATAGGACGTAATTTGATCTACAGTGAAAACGCCCAGTTGATAGACGGACTTGTAAACCACGCTTATTATTTTATTTTCCGGAATTCTGCCAATGATTCAACATTCCTATACCAGCTCACCTCCGGGACAAGCATTCCAAATAATAATATAACAGGCAGGTATTTTTTGAAGGATGCTACAACCAATGTTACCGGCATTAACACAGCTTCCATTTTTGCTGTACCGGCTTTTTCAACGGCTTCAGTAAGCAATGCGTTTTATTATGTACCCGGCAATAGCACCAATAAGATCTATGTTTGTAATCCAAGTTACACAGGTACCTTACCCGCTACAACTACATCGCATTTGGGATATAGTTTCCCTGCGGGAACAATTATTAAAAGCATGAAGGTTTTCAAGTCGGGGTATATTGGTACATCTGTACCCGCTACAGAAAGCAGGGTATTAGTAGTTGCTACTGATGAGACTGCGAATGGTAATGGTAACAACGTTTACTTTTTGAATCTTTCGAATGTGGGTGAAATAAACACTACACCGGCCAACGTGTACACCGGCTTTGATAAAATAATTGATGTCACATTTAAAAAAGGGTTAGGGCTCTGATAAAAATTTGAAAGTCCGTTCTCAATTACTAACCTCTTGGTGTAAACCGGCAGGTTTTTTTATGCCCGGCTTTTGTAATTCTCTTCATCGTCCCTTGTGTCACTCACTTGTACTTTCTGGAATTCTATTCAACAAAACTTCAACCATCTCTAAATGTCCCGTAGGGACATATGGTGGGTAGAAATCAATAAAGATGAATGATTTTAAACGTTCCATCGGAAC
>VBAS01000037.1 GCA_005882975.1 Bacteroidota bacterium
GTAGTGGACAGCGTGAATGGTGTAGAAGAACAAACCCGCAAACTGATGGAAGTTTGCCGCATGCGTGATACACCGGTAATTGTTTTTATAAATAAGATGGACCGTGATGGTAAGAACCGGTTTGATCTGCTTGAAGAGATAGAAAAGGAATTATCGATCCATTTGCACCCAATGACCTGGCCGATCAACAGCGGTAAAGAATTCAAAGGAGTTTATAATCTTCATGATAAAAGTTTGCGTTTGTTTACTGCTAATACAAAGGGCAGCGATGATCTGATCAGTGTGAATGACCTGAATGATGCGGTGGTAGATGATAAAATAGGAGAGAAGGATGCTGCTACTTTAAGGGAAGATGTGGACCTGGTGGATGGTGTGCATGGAGTATTAAATGTGGATGATTATTTAGCGGCGAAGGTGGCTCCTGTATTTTTTGGAAGTGCCATCAATAATTTTGGAGTGAAAGAATTACTTGAAACATTTGTACGCATTGCTCCCTTGCCACAATGTCGTCTCACATCGGCAAGAGTTGTTTGCCCCGATGAAGAAAAGTTGAGTGGGTTTATTTTTAAAATTCATGCTAACCTTGATCCAAAGCATAGAGACCGAATTGCATTTATGAGAGTATGCAGTGGTAAGTTTGAACGAAACAAATACTATCACCATGTTCGGCTAGATAAAGATGTTCGCTTTAGCAATCCTTATTCATTTATGGCCCGGGAGAAAAGTATAGTAGAAGATGCCTATCCCGGCGATGTAGTAGGATTGTTTGATACAGGAAATTTTAAAATTGGTGATACACTTACTGAAGGAGAGAATTTTTATTTCACAGGTATTCCAACGTTCTCCCCTGAAATTTTCAAAGAAGTGGTGAATAAAGATCCAATGAAGACAAAACAATTGGAAAAAGGATTGTTGCAGTTAACGGATGAAGGCGTTGCACAATTATTTACACAGCATGGGGGCAATAAAAAGATCATCGGTTGTGTTGGTGAACTTCAGTTTGAAGTGATACAATATCGTTTGCTGCAAGAATATGGTGCATCTGTCCAGTTTAATACACTACCTTTTTATAAGGCATGCTGGATAACGAGTGAGGATCCTAAAAAGGTGGAAGAGTTTACCAGATTTAAAGGAGCAAATACAGGTGTAGATAAGGATGGCCATATCGTTTACCTGGCACAAAGTGAATGGTTCCTGAATACAGAAAGAAATAATAATCCCGGGATCGAGTTTCATTTCTCGAGTGAAGTGCATAAGAATTAAACCCCTAAATCCCCTAAAGGGGGCTTTGGAAACATCATTAATGATAAATAATCATATCATATTTGAGTCAGAAAGGTTAATTGTAAGACAGTATGAATTTAAAACTGATACTGAGAATTTCTTTTTACTAAATGGAGATGATGATGTAATGCGTTACATCAGGGCTACAAAAACAAAAGAGGAGTGTGATGTATTTTTAAAGAAGGCGATCGATTCTTACAAAAGAAATCCATTGATAGGCCGTTGGGCAGCCGATGAAAAAGCAAGCGGGAAGTTTGTGGGGTCGTTTGCGATAATTCCGATCGAAGGTTCAGACGATATTCAATTAGGCTATGCACTTTTGAAAGAATTTTGGGGGAAAGGATTTGCGTCTGAATTAACAAAAACTGGCCTTGAGTATTATTTTAAGAACACAAATGCTGATCATATTTATGCCATAGCAGATCCTGCTAATGTTCCATCACATAATGTGTTGTTGAAAAATTCATTTGTAGCTGATGGAACAAAAATGGAAGACGATAAAGAATCATTGAAATTTATTTACAGAAAACGTTAATACTTCGCCACCACTCCTGTATAATTGTGCGGCGTTATTTTCTTCAACTCTTTCTTTACAGAACCATTTATTTTCAGGTTATCTATAAAATGATGAATTGATTTCTTATCAATATATGCATTGCCTCTTGTTAATTCTTTTAATGCTTCGTAAGGATTAGGATAATTCTCTCTTCTTAAAATGGTTTGTACAGCTTCAGCAACAACTGCCCAGTTATCTTCCAGTTGCTGGTGGATCATTCCATCATTAATAATAAGTTTACCAAGGCCCTTTTCTACAGAACGAAATGCGATCAATGTGTGAGCAAATGGCACGCCTATATTTCTGAGAACAGTTGAATCTGTAAGATCCCTTTGCAATCTGGAAACCGGGAGTTTGGAAGACAAATGTTCAAAGATGGCATTTGCCATTCCTAAATTTCCTTCTGCATTTTCAAAATCGATCGGGTTTACTTTATGCGGCATGGCAGATGAACCCACTTCATTTTTATTTACTCTTTGTTTAAAATATTCCATAGAAACATACGTCCATATATCACGACAAAAATCAACAAGGATATTATTGATCCTTTTCATGCAATCGAAATGTGCAGCAAGATTATCATAGTGCTCGATCTGTGTAGTGTATTGCATGCGGGTAAGTCCTAAGGTTTTTTCAACAAACTCATTGCCGAGCTTTACCCAATCCATTTTTGGGAACGCAACATGATGTGCATTGAAATTGCCAGTAGCTCCGCCAAATTTTGCGCTGAAAGGAATATTGATAAGCTGCTCCACCTGGTTCTCTATTCGCTCTGCAAATACCATGAATTCCTTTCCCAATCTTGTTGGTGATGCTGGCTGCCCATGGGTATGTGCAAGCATTGGAATATCCTGCCATTCTTTTGCCAACAATTTTAATTGCGCATTTAAATTCAATAATGAAGGCAGGTACTCATACTCAACTGCATGTTTCCAAAAAAGCGGGATAGCCGTATTATTGATATCCTGCGATGTTAATCCAAAATGGATCCATTCTTTTTCTTCTTTAGCGTCGCTTTTTTCCAGGACGTTTTTTAAAAAATATTCTACTGCCTTTACATCATGATTGGTCGTGTATTCGATCTGTTTTATTTCCTGCGCATCTTCCGGGCCAAATTCTTCGGCGATCTTTCTAAGATGTTTTGCTGATTTTCCTGATAGTTTAAAAAATTTTTTATCGGCAAGGAAAAGAAAATATTCAATCTCGATCAACACACGATATTTTATCAAAGCGAATTCAGAGAAATACTGATCCAGGTGCTGCACTTGTTTACGGTAGCGACCGTCAATGGGAGAAATGGCTGAAAGATTAGTTAGTTCCATGCTTGTTTTTGTTTCCTTGTGGCTTATTGCTAATTGTCAATTAAATTTGCTGCAAAGATAAAAGACATTGACTGGAATAAAGAATGATACTAAAGCCCCCTTAGGAGAGGGAGGCAATAAGATAAAGGTTGGAATAGTTAGTTATCTCAATACAAGACCATTAATTTATGGATTAAAGCTTGAACCAATTGCTTCGCAAATTGAATTGGTAGAAGATAACCCTGCAAGATTAGCAGAAATGCTAAAAAATGATGAGATCGATCTTGGCCTGATCCCTGTTGCTGCCATTCATGAATTAAAAGAATCACATTTAGCCGGTGATTATTGTATTGGCACCGAAGGTGAGGCAGCATCTGTTTGTTTGTTCAGTGAAGTGCCATTAGAACAAATAGAAAAAGTTTATCTCGATTATCAAAGCAAGACCTCTGTTGAATTGTTGAAATGGATAATGCATGAATATTGGGGGATACATCCTGAGATAATAAATGCAACCGATGAAGATTACCGGAAAGAAATAAAAGGAACGACGGCAGGGTTAGTTATTGGTGATCGTGCATTTGAACAACGAAAACTTTCTACTTTTTTTTATGACCTTGGGGCAGAGTGGAAAAAAATAACCGGGCAACCATTTGTTTTTGCTGCTTGGATCAGCAATAAAAAATTGCCGGTTGAATTCATTAAAAAATTCAATGAAGCAAATGCGCTTGGCTTGACACATATCAATGAGATCGTAGCATCTCAATCTTTTGATCTTTATGATCTGAAAAAATATTATACACTCCATTTGAATTATTTGCTTGACGAAAGAAAGAAAAAAGCGATGGAATATTTTTTACAGGTGATCGGGGAAGAGGTAGGAGATTAAGATTGAGGCTGACACTGAGAATAAATCGCTTATTGAATACTTATACCTCATCTCAACCTTTTTCTTAAATTTTGATCCACTCTGAGGGAATCAGATCTTGGGTATCATTAGGGCCTTTGTTAAACCATTTTTTTGGTGCAATTACAATTTTTTCCGGGTTATTATTCAGCCAGGCTCCCCACCAGCTAAAACTACTGTTGGCAATGATATTATGATTGCATTGGCTCATCAGGTAAAGATCTTCAATATGATTTTTGGTTATAATGTTGGAGACAAAGACCGCATTATGTATTTGTAAATTTTCTTTTACCCAATTAATATTATCCGAAAAAAAATAGAATGTGGCATTCGGGACCCTAGATCTTATTAGTTCAATGGCCGAATTGTAATAACCAGTATCGAGTGTGCCATGATAATCTATAGTTATCGGATCTTTTTCGAAATCACCTCTCCTTATGTGAACGGAAACAGATCCCCCTTTTTTTAAAGAGGCAGAAAAGTCTTCGATGTTCTTCAAATACTCTTTCTTAAAAGTAAAATCGGATCTGATAATATCTTTTGCAGGTAAAAAATATTTTTCGCTTTGGAAATATCCTTTTAAGTAAACATTGCTGCCTAGCTCTAATACTTTTTTGTCAAAAGAAAATTCTTTTTCACGATAATAACTTCTCTTTTTTAATGGAGATAAATATTGAAATGCTTTTTCAAAATTGTGAACGGGGAGTAAGTTGTTGATCTCTTCTTTTGTCGCAAAGCCTATGTTAGCATTAAAAGATAAAAGGTCGAAAGTTCTAAGTTTGCTTTCACTGAAGGAAGACACATCGAGTTTTATAAAAGTATTATTTAAATGTGCAAGCGTTCTTCCTGCTGCATATTGAAACATCTGGTTTCCGAGTCCTCCTATGATATTACTGATGATCATTTTTTTCTTGCAAAAACATGAATCCCGTAACAGAGTAATTCAGATGAGCCTTTATCTTTTTTGGAAAGATTTTGCAGCAGTAAAAGATTCAGATGAATAATGATCTTTTGAAAAATATTTATTTTTTTGTCTGCATATTTTTCTGCGACGATTTTTATTCGCCGGGTTTCCTGGGCTACAAATTCAAAAAAATTTCCGTTTAGTTGCAAATCTTCTATTATAAAACCATTTTCGGGTAAATGCTTTTCATAGAAAAATTTACTTAACCCAGATGCAAAGTGATAAGGAGCAAAATGCGTTAAGCTGGCAAAGGGAGCAGTGGTCAGTAAATACCCTCCCGGTTTAACCAAGCGACTAAATTCTTTTATCGCACCTATTGGATCAGGAATGTGTTCAAGTACTTCCGTACACATGATCGCATCTACTGAATTATCAGGCAACGGAATGGAAAGAATATCGGATACGATATCAAGTTTTGAATTATCCCAGGTTCCTGTTTGCAAACCAATTTCACCATCTCCCGAATATTGGCCAAAATCTTGCGAAATGTATTTTAAATGATCGCAAAATTTTTTGAATTGCAATTCACCGGCTCCTGCATCAAGGATCGTTAAACCTTCAGGGATTCTTTTTAGAGTTTTTTCGATCCACATAACCCTTGCAGATTCATTTGTGGTTCCTACTGTAAACATGTTAATTACTGAATTGAATATAAATATCTCCAAAAAGGCTTTTATGAAATTTCTTTTCTTTTACGTGTAAAAGAAATTCCGGGAAAGAAAGCCATTGATCCAGGTTCATTGCAAAAGATTCGCCGACGCTATAATTATAAGAAGCGTCTGAGTCTATGACATCAAGGCGCTCGAGACAGGCATAAAGATTATCTGCCATTTCGGGTACGCAGTATTCAAAAGATAAAGCAGAAATTTTTTTGTTTAATCCTCTTAATACTTCCAATTCAAAACCCTCTACATCAATTTTGCAAAAATCAGGGATGCCATATTTCCCAATCAATTTATCGCAGGTAGAAACAGGAACCTGTATAGTCTCTTTCCATTCATTTCTTTTGAATCTCGATGAACCAGTTTTGGTAATAAACTCTTTTGAAAAGGACGAGATGGTCGATTCATCTGCAATATGGAATTCTAAAATTCCTTCGGAATTAGAAAGGCCGATATTTTCAATATGGATCTTATTTCCAAATTTTTCTTTGAGAATCTGTACACAATGCTGCTGTGGTTCAACAGCCACAACGTTTGCGCCTATTTCAAGAAATATATCGATCCTGTTGCCAACATTAGCGCCGATATCAAAAACAAGTCCTTGCGGTTTTACCCATCGTTGATAATGTGATATCATTGCTGCCCGTTTATCAACCTCTTTTTTTTTCTTATTGAATAAATTGAACATTTAATTTTTTTTAAACCAAAAACATCCACAGCCATAAGACTGTTCTTTTACCAATGAAGGGTCAGCATTTTGAATTAGCCCTCCAATGTCGGGAATCAAAGAAAACTCTTTTAGCGCAAAGGGGGAAAAATATTCAATGATCTGTTCAAAGCTATAAATCCGATGTGCATTGAATTCAATTTTTGCTTTTCCAACTGGTGTCACGAATAAAAGATCACCACCATCTTTCAAAACTCTTTTCAATTCATTTATAGATTTGATATCACCTTGCGGATCTATTTCATCGCCATATCTGCCAAGGCCGATATGCTCTATCGTGTGCATACATGATAAGGAAGGAATAGAATTGTCAGCAAAGCTGAGTTGTTTCAGATCAGCAAAGCCTGATTCAAGATTATTCAATTTCAGATCAGCAGGTCGGTAATCATAGAATTTTATAGGAACAAATGCTGAAATAATTGTGCTAAAGCTTAAAATGGAAGAAATGTCGACGTGATAGGCTGGTTTTGTTTGTGCAAGTATTCGTGCCGCCCACGCCGGATGATAAGTATAATGATGATCAAAAGGGGTTTTAGTGATCGTATCTTTTAAACAAGGATAAATGTCCCGGGTTTTTACCGAAAATCGTTTATCGTTTTTATTCCTGAAACGATTCAATTCAGCCAGGTATTTGAAAAAGCGGGCAATCTTTTTGGGGAACCTTATCAATATATCTTTTCCAATCTGTACTATGTAATTTTTTAGATACATCTCTTTGATTTAATACCATAATCTTGCTTTGACGCTTCGAAGATAATCGATCGTGATTTGTTTAACAGGCGTTCTTTTTTCTGTTGATGAAATATTAAAGACCTTTTTCCATCCGCTAAAAAAGCCTGTTAAATTAAACCCTGTTTCTTTTAAATATTGCAATGACCACATAAAGGCGGTTGAATAAAAATATTTTTTTGGCAGATATCTCCAGGCAACTTTGCTTTTATTTAACCACATCATTTGCAGCTTTTCTTTTTTGGGTTTTCTGCCAAGAGGCGACTCTTTGTGGAGCATAACAATTTTATCGCTGTATACGATCGAGTATCCCGCATCAAGAATCCTGTAGGCAAGATCATATTCTTCCATACCATAAAAAAAATCGGCGGGATATTCACCAAGTTTTTCTATCACATCTCTTTTTATGGCATGTGCTCCGCCTGCATAATAATATGTTTCAAAAAAAGAACTGTCTTTGTATTCATCGAAACGTTTATGCGGTAATCCATTCTTCTGCATTTCCAATGTGTCGTAATAAAGTATTTTAAAAGAGACTATCGCTTTTGGCTTTTCTGTGTTATTTGTTTCAAATTCTTTTACAAGGTTTACGAGGGAATCTTTGTTTTGAAGCACTGCATCATCGTCCAGCATGATAATGACAGGAGCCTTACCTTTTTTCAAAGCGAAATTTCTTCCTTTTGCTACTCCCAGATTTTCGGGAGCATCAAAATAACGGAAGGGCATGGATGGAGTTGAGTTTATATAATTTTTTACTGCTGTGTAATTATCTGTTGATGCATTGTTCACCACTATCACTTCTTCAAGAAGATCTGGTGCACCATCAAGTCCCTGGATGTTTTGCAGCAGTTCCAGCATATCAGCGGGACGATTGTATGTGATGATTATAAAACTAAGTGGCTTCAACTTTTGGGTTTTACTGATAAAAGTAATTCTCTGTAATCTTTATTAAATCTTTCTATATCGAAATTATTTTTTGCGTATTCAATATTATTTGCAGCGATCTTATTCACTTGATCCCGGTTGTTTTTTAACCAGGTAATTTTTTCTGTGGCCTCGTTTATTATCGATACTTCATTGTTCGTATTGCTAAAAAGAAAGCCGTTCTCATTATTTCTAATATGATAGGGAATGTCACCAACTGCTGTAGATAAAATAACACAGCCATAAGCCATGGCTTCCATAATAACCATTGGAAAGCCTTCTGTTGAAGAAGTAAGCATCAATATATGAGCCTTGGAATAAATATCATGTATCCTTTGCTGATCATTGATGTTTCCATGAAATTTTATAAATGGATATGTTGATTTGTTTATTGATTCGGACACATCACCCATGATCTCAAAGTCCACATTTTCTTTTTTATCGTATAATTGTTTTGACGTTCCGGCAACCAGCTCTACTCTTTTTTCTTCTGTGCCGCGACCAACGTATAAAACAGTAAATGCTTTATTGTCTTTAGCAAAAGGGTTTCCGGGCAACTCTATAGCATTTGAAATATGTATGATCTTTTCTAATAGGTTAGTTGGTATTTTATACCGGGCATATAGTTCCTTATGATCTTCAATTCTTTTTTGACTGATCATAATCGTTTTGGTAATAAAAGGTAAAAATGGTATCCTGATATAAGAAAAAGTGTTCAGGGAATGGATCAGTTCAATCTGTGAAATACTTTTTTTTATCCATGGACTAATTTTATAACCAAAATTACATTGTCCATTAAATACAATCGGTTTTTGTCGTTGGCTATTGATATAACCTGAAACAACCCCACGATAAAAAAGATTCAGGAAATAAAGCCACTTGTTATCAGTGAACTTTGATATATCTCTGATCTCACAACCTGTTTTTATAAAATCTTTTAAGAACCGATCATCAACAGATCTTTTTGTAAAGTAAATGAGGCAATCACTTCCGCCAACTGCTGCAGCTATCTGTGCATGTACTTTTTCGGCGCCACCAGTATGATAAAAAGGGAAAAAGAAAAACACCCTGTATTCTTTTTTCAGTGGACTTGCTAACGCTTTTATTCTTCCGATAAGTATAAAAGGAAATATTAAAATATCTTCTACAAACCTTTTTATGAGCAGCAAGTGATACATTATTTGCGAAACAGGTTTTTAATTTCTTTTGCCAGGCCTTTGATCATATCAGGAAATAAACTTGCAGCAACACAAAAGCTGAACCAATTGATTTTTGCTCCGCTTAAAAATTTGATCTTCATTGACGCATGCCTGAAAAAAACATTTTTCTTTTTAAGATAGATATTTGTTACGGAATCTTCATGTGAGCGGTACAATAATAGCGGCTCATTTATTTTTGCTATGCTTATGCCACGATTTAATACCCTTAGCCAAAGATCATAATCCTCAATATTTTTTTGTTTTTCATTATACTTTAACTCTTTAAGGATAGCTGTTCTCATCATTACAGAAGGATGAGCAATGCAATTTTCAAACAGCAATTGATCCTTGATTTGTTTGCTGGTTATTGTTTTCCTGTCCAATTCCCAGCTACCCGTTTTTTCTTCTTTGTCATTTATAAATTCAATTGTAGTAGCAACGACTCCTATATTCTCATTTTGATCAAGAAAGCTTTTTTGTTTGGCTAATCTTTCGGGCAGGCAAATGTCATCCGCATCCATACGGGCAATATATTTTCCATTTGCTATTTCAATACATCTGTTCAGGGTAAACACTAACCCTTTGTTAGTTGGGTTTTTAAGGTAAATAATTCTTGGATCACTAAATGCCCGGATTGCAAATTCAGTTTTATCCGTGCTGCCGTCATTGATAATGATAAATTCGAAATCGGTAAAAGTTTGATGCAGCACACTCACGATCGCTTTGGCAATATATTTTTCACAATTATAAGCCGGAAGAATAACACTGACCGCTGGGACATTCATGGCAGCAAAATAACCATAAAATCTTCAGGCATCAAACCCGGTTCGCAAGGGCTGTTTCCTTCCTGTTTCGCCATTCCATAAAAATGCCGGTGGCAAATACAATCAATAATATAATCGAAAAAATGGAAGTAATACTTTTCCCCTTATAATAACCTTGTGGTTTGAATTCAAATTTGATATCATGTTTGCCTGCAGGCACTGCTAGTCCACGCAACACATAATTTACTTTTACGATCGGCGCTTCTTTTCCATCAATGTATGCTTTCCATCCGCTTTTATAATAAACTTCACTAAAGACGGCAAATTGATTACTTGCTGCGTTAAATGTGTAAGTGACTATGTCGTTATCATTTTTTACTAACGTGATAGCCGCAGTGCTGTCTGCAACCGGTTCAAATGGAATAGAAGACTTAAAAATATCCTGGACCACTGCTGTGTCTGCAGGGTTATAATTGCCTAATGAATTCATCTCTGCATTAGCGTCTTTTACGTATTGAATGTTTTTAACAAGCCAGCAATTGCCCAATGCGCTGTCATTTTTTTGATATGCTTCTGTTTGCCCATCCCGGTTTTTTTGAATAAAATACTTTGTATTAAGCATATTAAACACATACGTGTTAGGTTGTTGCGCTGAAAGTTTATGCTCGATCAATTCCTGGTAGATGGCAATTTTAGCAGGATGATAACCGCCAACAGAATTATAGTAATAGGAAGTATAATTTTCAGAAAACGCATCCCCTGCTACATTGAAAACCCTGAACTGCGATTTGTCTGCTAATATCTCATTATCAGATTTTGTCTTTACAAAAGGCAATTCATTTTCTTGTTTGTCCTGATAGTTATCATAGTTTAGATATTTAACATCTATTGTAAGGCTGTCTATTAAAACAAAAATTAGTAACCCAATTCCTAAAACTAAATTGTTGATCGTTTTTCTTATTGCAAGAAAAACCAATAATAATGCAACAAAACCAAAACCAAGTGCCCTCAGTATATCACCCATCATCAATGATTTGCGGTCCTCTCTTAATCCGTCAAAGAAAGTGTTGAAGATTTGTAACCATTGTTGGGCTCCTTCGCCTCCGCTTTTTATTCGTTTCATAAGCTCATTGTCCGCTCCGCTCATGAAACTTGACATAAAATATATAATGAACAATAAAGCAAAAGTAGCAGCAACAGCGATCAGACTTTTTTTAAATTCAGGTAAAAGTGTTTTTTTATCGGCCGTATCAGCGATCTTAGTTAGACCCATAACGGCCAGCAAGGGGAGGAGCAGTTGCGGAATAACCATTATCATTGATGGGGCTCTGAATTTATTATAGAGCGGAAGATGATTATATAAAAATCCATTTAATGCTTCAAAATAACTGCCCCACGACATCATGATCGTAAAAACAATAGCAGTAAATATCCACCATTTGTGTTTTCCATCAAGTATAAACATGCCAAGTATTGCTAAAATGCAAATGATGGCTCCAACATAAGTAGGTCCTGAAACTCCTACCTCACCGGGTTTAGTCATCCCACCCCAATAGTAGCTCAAATATTGAGAAACCTGCTGCTGAGCTTCTTTTGGAAAAGTTCTTAAACTTTCCAGTGCTTTCGAATCTTCTTCTTTTATTTCCATTTTATAGCTTGCCCCACCATACATCCGGGGAACCATCATGATCAACGGTTCAGTGATCTCCATACTATAGCTTAATGCATAGTCTTTCGTCAGGCCATCTGAAGCATCATCATTTTTTACAGTTGAATCAACCAGTGTTCTGCCACCACCCCGAATAGTTTCTTTCTGGTATTCATAAGTTGAGAAAATACTTACAGCATTTGTAAGTACACCCGTCAGTGCTGCAATAATTGTAAATGCAGCGGCCATTCCAAAATGCCGCCATTCTTTATTTTTTATCCAGCGCACTGCGTAAAAGATCGTCATGATCGCCAGGGTAATAAAAAGATAATAATCTATCTGCGGATGATTTTGCATGATCAGTACCGAAGTGAACAGGGCGGTGAGGCCAGCGCCTAACCAATATTTCTTTTCATATATTAAAATAATAGAAGCAAGCAAAGAAGGCATATAGGCGATCGATAACATTTTGGTGTCATGACCAACAGAGGTGATGATGGGATTATAAGTGGCGTAAGCAAATGCCAGTGCACCAAGGATACCAAAAATTGTTCTTATTCGAAGAGTGACGCATAAAAAATAAAAACAAATACATGCAAGGAAAAAGAAATTTACTGGTTTGGGTAATCCAAGTGAGAATATTTGGTGAGCTATCCAGGGAATTTTATTATTGTTGGGATATCCAATTTGAAAGGTAGGCATACCGCTAAACATTCCATTTGTCCAAAGAGGATAAACACCATTATGGGTTTTTGCATATTCAACCGATTGCTGGATGGATCCTTTCCAATGAGTGATATCATGCTGCGCAACTACTTTTCCTTCCAATACAGGCTTGCAATAAACAAATGCAACAACAAGAAAGATCAACACTGCTATTCCATGAGGTATCAGTTTCTTAAACCATGAGCTCTTCATATATAAATGGGGGTTGTTATGGCTGACAAAATAATGCTATTTTACACGAAAAATCCGTGATGCGTTGGCTTTTATTTTTGTCGAAACTCGCTTTCATTTGCAACTTGCTTTTTATACCTGCTTTCATTTTACAAGTTAAAAATTTCATTGGTAATGCTGACCTTTCTTCTTACATCATAATTATCGGTTTTGTGTTTGCAATTCTCTTTAATCCTGTAACCAACCTGTGTTATCTTGTTTTATTTTTTAGCAATAAACAAAAGCTTTCTATTATACCCGGTTGGCTTATTGTTATTAATGTTTTATTTTTATTTTTTCAGGTAATTTTTCTTTTGTTAATGAATATCCATAATTACGAATCATGATAAATAATATTCTTAAGGATAAGCCAACAAAGCTTTTCCTCGGTATTATTGCCTTTTTTTGCTGCAATGCACTTATCGCTGAAACGATCGGAACAAAACTTTTTTCGCTTGAAAAACTTTTCGGCTTTACACCAACACCATTTACTCTTTTTGGAGAATCAGTTACAATAACGCTAACATGTGGTGTTTTGCTATGGCCTCTTGAATTTGTAATGACGGATATTGTAAATGAATATTACGGGCCAAAAGCTGTACGACGGATATCTTTTACTGCAATTGCACTTATCTCTTATGCATTCCTGATGTTTTATACTGCAATACATGTACCTGCTGCTGATTTTTGGATCTCAAGCGGGGCAGAAAGAAATCATATACCAAATATGCAAGATGCGTTTAATGGAATATTCGGACAGGGAATGAGAATTATTGTAGGTAGTCTCGTTGCATTCCTGGTAAGCCAGTTGGTAGATTCATATGTG
>VBAS01000024.1:0-228 GCA_005882975.1 Bacteroidota bacterium
AAACCTGTCCATACGATTACCATACCCATCGCCCCACATTTCTTTCAGCTCTTCAGTTGTAGGGGTGAGTTTTCCATAACGAGGAGGAATAAAATCGATCGTTGACAATGCTTCGCCTGTCAGGCCATCAAACATGGTTAAGTATTCAGGACCTGATAAAATGTACCCTTTATCATTTCGAAAATCTTTTGTACTGTCACCAATAACTTTTCCTTTACCATCAATAGA
>VBAS01000024.1:514-4864 GCA_005882975.1 Bacteroidota bacterium
CATTTGCAGGCAGCGTATAAGAAACACCCGTCTTTTCTTCTTTATTATTGATGATCGCTTTTACTGTGTAAGTATTTACCGTGTTGGTATCAGCAGATCCATCAGTAAAATTTGTTGCTTTAATTATCGGTTGTTTGTTCAGCAGGGTTGTTTTCTTATTTGCAGTACGATAGAGATTAAAAGCAAGTCCATTATTCTCTGTACCCAGCAAACGCCATGAAACAAATATTTTTCCTTTACCATCAGGTACGGCATGTACACCCCGTGTAAGAAATTCCATCCTGTATTGCGCCTGTAGGCAAGTCGTGAAAAATAAAACAGAACCTATTGCGATCAGAGCTTTTCTCATTTCCGTTCATTATTGTTTTAGACGTTCCGTTTCTTCTATCCCCCCGGTTTTCTTTTTTTCTTCCGGTTTTTGTGATATGGATACCTTAAAATTTTTATAGACCCAGTTCTTTGCAAATACCATTTCTCCTAACACGGCTGCTGTTACGGATGAGTTAGTGAAATTAAAATTTTCAATCTGTGAATTTACAAGACCATTTACTTCGAATGCCTTTTGTGCATTGGTGATCTTTACATTATTGATATAAAAATTTTTTGTGTAAGGAATCCCTTTTTCAGGTGGTGACACTTTTTGTACCAAAGCTCTCCAGTGCTGCGGCACTGAATCAATATTATAACCTTTAGGTAATTCACTGTAACTGTATGCCGGGTACCAATTCAAATTGAACTGGTAGGCATTACGAACAGAATCCAAAACAGAGTTTACGAAATAAACATCTTCAACTGTTCCTCCTCTTGTAGTGGCAGATTTAATTCGCAAACCATTGTCGGTATGTTTTGCAGTAAGATCAGTACAATAAATATGACGAATACTCCCACTGGTCTCACTGCCTAATGTAACAAGTCCTGCACCACGACGAGCAATGCATTTACGTATCACCACATATTCAGTTGGCTTATTTACACGAAGTCCATCCCAGTCTCTGCCAGCTTTCAAACAAAAATTATCATCATTGCAATCTATATCGCAATTCTCGATGAGTGTCCATGTGGAAGAATCTACATCAATGCCATCTGTGCTCGGTCCGCTGTCATCTTCATTGTTTTTTATCACTACACCATTTACTGTTAAGTATGATGAGTATAATAATTGTATCGTCCAAAAACCGGCATTTTTAAAAGTGAGATCTTTTATAGTTACCTGTTCTGAATTCTGAACCAATACCGTTCTTACTCTCTTTGCATCATAATCTACCACCCAACGCAATCCTTTCTTATCATATTCCTTTCGCATGTTCCAGTATTTATCCCAGCAAAATTTCCCTCTTGCATTGACAATTCCTTTCCCGGTCAACGCTGCATTTTTCACACCGATAAGATTTATCAAAGCCGCTGGCCATGTGGTTTCAATACCGGCAATTCGTGTTTGTATCTCGGGATAATCATCAAAATTTTGTGAGCCAAGAATTAAAACTTTATCATCGATCCTTAATTCAACATTCGATTTGATAAAAAGGCTGCCCGTTACATAAACCCCGGGAAGAAATTTTACAACACCACCACCACCTGAAGCACATTTATCTATAGCGGTTTGAATTGCTTTTGTACTTATAAAAGTTGTATCGCTTTTTGCGCCAAAGTCATTTACAATAAAGACTTTCTTAGAAGATGGAAAAGTTTTAGCTCCAACATTTTTTACCCATGCAGGAGGAGTAACCTGTGATGTTGCAGAAAGACAAACGAATAACAAAGTCGTGATGCAGATCTTTTTCAATGGCGGCAATTTTAGCTGTGTAAAATAAACCTAAAGCTGTAGCAGGGCATCCTGTTGTATCCTGAATGAATCTCCTGTTACCGCAATAATGTTAAAGCCATCAAACCGATCACCACATCATTGGCAACTGATCTTATAACAAGGCTTTTCAATTCTTTATTTTTATCCAATGGCAGATCAAGAAACGTCGCTGCTCCTCCATCGATCCCAAAATTTGAAAAACCACGTATGGGAACAAAGTCTTTAAAGTCACGGGTATCGATCCCGGATTTGAGATAAAATCTTAATGGTTTCTCTTCACCAGTTGTAAATGCAAAGCCATCCGTATAATAATCCTGTTCAATTGGCCACCAGTTTTCCGGATTCTTCAATTCAAGTTTATCAGAACTGCCATCTTTATAGCGTATAACTATTTCACCATTGATCATCCGGGACTGCATGGGATCTGTGCTTCCCGCCAACAGAAAATATGCATAAGAACTTTTGCCGCTTAATGGTATTGTTGCAGAATCAGGATAATTGTCCCACATAGAAGTAAATAAAATATTCTTCATACTAAGATCAGATGGAGTGCTGAATGCAATACCATCACTTGTAATAATTTCATTTTCCGGTCCTGCTCTTTTCCTTAATCCACTATCTACAATATTCGCTGTAGCAATGGGGTAAGCCCAGTTGCCAATACCTTGTGTGGGTAATTGTAATGTTGGCACAGAAGGCCGTGGTGATAAATACTGATTCTTAAAAATATTGGTGACGTCATCGTTAAAATAATTACTCAGATCAATTTTTTCATACTGTGGCCCTATCGTGGAACTTGTTATCGACTCACCCGATTTAAAATTGAAAGGCTTAGGCATAATATTTAAATGGACAGGTTGCCACCAGGAGAGACTTCCTTTTGCAACTTTTATAAAAATGGTTCTTGCCCCCAATTTATCATTTGCCGTAGCCGCAATTGTATTACTGGTAAGTAAAATTTTACTAACTACTTTTTGTGGATCATACACTTTAAGCAGCTTCAGTCCATTAAAATTCAAAGTAAAATTTTTTCCATTCGTGACTTCTTTAATGAGCGGGGCATTTATTATTTTATTGCCTGTCCATAGAATTTCAATTTCATATTTAATCGATGCGGGTAGATCTATTTCGATCAAAGGCATACCCACATTACCCGGTATTGGTTTCCATTTTACATTTTTCCTATTTACCAAAATAGTCTTTATTGATCCTTTCCATGCCGGCAATATCAATTTCACAGATAACAACCTTGAAAAATTCTGCTTAATAAAATATTTACCTGACGAATTATTTCTTTTAAAATCAAATAGAATATCGGGTGTTTCTATTGAAGCATGATCCCACTCTGGCGGAAAGCCCGGTTTAATGATAAGTTTATTATTTAAAGCGTCAGGTTGAATACCAAAAAGACCCTCGACCAATGTTCTTCCGGCTATTCCTATCGGATCTGCAAAATCACGATACAATTCGCCACGTATCGCATCATAAAAAGACAATTGCTGAATATTACCAGGACTTGAACCTAAATACATACTTTCAATTAGATTACTTTTCCATAAACGATAAGCCTCCTCATATCTTCCACCCTGCCAATAAGCCAATGCAGTATGTAATACTTCTGCCAAAGCAACATTATTCAATGACCAAGTATATGGCTGCCAATTCGTGGTAGAGATCGTGTAAAGAGAAGTATCTTTTAATCCTTTTGCTTTTATAGGTATATGTGGAATATAATTATCAATATATCTTAAAGATTGATAAGCCTGGAAAGGATCAGCGATGCCTTCATCAATTGCATGATATATTGTCCAAAGCCCCGCAGCAGGATGCAATAATTGATTTCCTAAAAGATCTTTATACTCTGCATACCATCCTTCATCCTTCATCCATAATTTTTTATTGATAGCATTTAAGATCTTTGCGGCTTCCTTTTCATAAGCAATTCCATCTTCACCGATCAGTTTTGCTAACTTTGCAGCTACTTTATTACAACGATAATTATAAGCAGAAGAATGAGTAACACCTCCTCCGCTATATTGCAATGCATCACTTGCCCAGATAGCTGCATATGCATCATACAAACCATCACCATCTGCATCAAAATTTCTTTTTTCCCAGGCAAGATGTATTTTGATCAAGGGAAACATTTCTTTTACATAATTCGTATCGCCTGTCCAACTAAAATGATTGAGCAATTGATCAACAAAAACAAGATTCATATCATAATGATGAGCACGAAGGTCACCACCCGGATTTCGCGAAATATACCCGCTGCTGAATAATGAAGTACCTAGTTTTTCCAGTTGTCTTGCTAAATGCAAAGCAGTATCAGCCACAACTGGTCCCGTCAGTGGATCTTTGATCTGTGATAAAGCATAGCTGCTGAAATGTTTCTTTGCACGATCATGCCATCCGAATACATCAGCAACATAAGCACCACGCCAACCATTCAATCGCATGCGCCATGCAACTGCACCGTGCATAAAAGCAGGATCTTCCCAGATTGCATCGGCTGCAATACCTAAAACCGGACCCAATGCATTTAT
>VBAS01000025.1 GCA_005882975.1 Bacteroidota bacterium
TAAAAAATAGACCTAAAGATTTTATGGTTATCAGCGGTGATGATCCGATCACATTGCAAATGATAGCAGCAGGAGCAGATGGATTGGTTTCAGTTGTAGCTAATGCCTATCCCAAAGATTATTCTGATATGGTTCGCTTTTGCCTTGAAGGAAAATTTGAAGAAGCACAAAAACTACATTATAAATACACGGATATTATTGCCTCCATGTTTGCCGAAGGCAGCCCAAGTGGTGTAAAAGCTTATCTCTCTGAAATGGGTTTATGCGGAAATTATTTCCGTTTACCGGTATGGCAGGTAAGTGAAAGACATCATTCAAAAATTAAGGAGCTAATGAAGAAGGTTTCTTCAGTATTTCTTCAATACTGAGTTTCTTAGCAACCCTTTATTGTTTTTTTACCTCTGGTTACGGATTACAAAAGATTACAGAGTAATACTCTGTATTTCCGTGTACTTCCGTTGTTATTTTAATTCTGGAAAAAATCAATTAAATTGTTACTTGGTTCGTCGAGTCATCTATTAATCCTTTTTTCATCATGAAATATTCACCTGTTCAGAACTATATAAACGGGAAATTTGTTGATGCTGCATCTGACCGTACACTTGATGTTATCTCACCCCTTGATGGCAATCTTCTTTCGAAAGTGCCAATGTCAACTTCTAAGGACCTGGATAATGCAGTAAAAGCTGCCAAAGCTGCTTTTCCGAAATGGAGTCACACACCAATTAAAGAACGGGTACAGGTTTTTTATAAGTATAAATATTTAATGGAACAAAACCTGCAGGAATTGGCTGCATTGGTAAGTGAAGAAAACGGAAAAACAATTGGCGAAGCAACGGCAGAAATTGAAAAATGTATTGAACTTACTGAGTTTGCCTGCTCATTACCACAATTAGTTACAGGTGAAATTCTGGAAGTAAGCAAAGGTGTTGAATGCAGAACTGAACATGTACCGCTTGGTGTTGTTGCGTCTATTGTTCCTTTCAATTTTCCAAGCATGGTCCCTAACTGGACAATACCAAATGCAATTACATTAGGAAATTGTATGGTAATAAAACCATCTGAAAAAGTTCCGCTTAGTGTCGGAAAATTAGTAGAATTATTAAGAATGGCAGGTTTACCTGATGGTGTAATTAATGTTGTTCATGGTGATAGCGAAATTGTAGAGGCGATCTGCGATCATCCGGGTATTGAAGCAGTTTCATTTGTTGGTTCTACTAAGGTTGCAAAAATTGTTTATCAAAGAGCAACACAAAAATTCAAAAGAGCATTGGCATTAGGCGGTGCAAAAAATCATTTGATGGTTTTGCCTGATGCAAAAGCAGATATGACGGCACAGAATGTGGCGGCAAGTATGAGTGGCTGCGCCGGTCAGCGGTGTATGGCGGCGAGTGCAATGGTAGGAGTTGGAAATATTGATCACATCATTGAAAAGATAGTTGATGAAGCAAGAAAGATCGTTCCCGGAAAAAATTTGGGTGCAGTGATAAGTAAAGAAAGTAAAGAACGTATTGAAAGATATATTGGCGAAGCAGAAAGGGATGGAGCAAAAATTTTGGTTGATGGCCGCGGCGCTAAAGTGGAAGGAAAAGAAAATGGCACTTATGTGGGACCTACAGTGATCGATTTTGTAAAACCTGAAATGAGTGTAGCGAAAGAGGAAATTTTCGGTCCCGTTATTTCTATCATGCGTACGAATACTGTTGATGAAGCATTGGCAATTGAAAATGCAAATCCTTATGGCAATGCAGCAAGTGTGTTTACACAAAATGGGGGATTGGCAAGATATATTATAGATCATGCAAGTGCAGGAATGATCGGGGTGAATGTAGGTGTGCCTGTGCCCCGTGAACCATTCAGTTTCGGTGGATGGAATGAAAGCAAGTTTGGCGTTGGTGATATTACCGGAAAGAGTTCGATCGAGTTTTGGACAAAGCTGAAGAAGTCAACTATCAAATGGAATCCGGAAGCTGGTGTCAACTGGATGAGCTGATTTATAACGGCGAATCGCAAATTGTATAACTTTATGAAATTGAAGAGTAGCATTGTGAAAAATGGAAAGTATTAGGATAAATGCTGAGATAGTTGAATAGAATTGTTGTCGCAAAAGAGTGCGACGCAACAGAAGCTAAATAGGATTGATATGCTGGTAACAAAAAAATATTTTCTTTCATTAATGCTTTACGGATCATTATCCGTGGCTGCATCGTACGGGCAAAAACCTATTGATGTTGCTGAAAGTTCAATAAAGGTTGGTATAAAAGCTGAAGAAGAAGTTTATTTTGGCTTTGCAGAAGGTGATCAGCTTATTTTTAGTTTTGAAGAAGCGAATGGTAAAGAAATGAAAGAGGTTGAGATCGTGGAGATGCCTTCTTCTTCAAAGTTTTTAGATTTTAAAACAAGTAAGATCGAAAACAAAACAATTAATGTAGCCCGGACTGGGATCTATAAATTCCGGTTTGCAAATTCTGCTCTCTTACCAAGAGTTTGCAAATACAAGATACAGCGTATTCCTGCCAGCGCTGCCACGCAGAACTTTAATACGACAGTATATTTTGATGAGTATAACGATACAACTTACACTAACGAAGTAGAAACTTATATTGACAGGTCAGATACCGTGTTCAGTAATTTCCAGGACAGGACGATAAAAGTTAATCCGTTAACGGCACCCGGTAGCAGTAAGGTAACATTCAATTTTACTTTGCCGGAAAATACTGTAGCATGGAGTTATTATGTTAGCGCTGATAAAGGAGGCCAGCAGATCTACCAGGAAGCTGCAAAAAATATTAGTACTAACTCGGGTTCAGTTATTGAGAAATTCCCCAAGTATGGCCCGTTAGCCGCGGTAGCATTGAGTGCACCATCTTATCTTTCAAAAATAGATACGGGTCAGCATATTAATTACTGGATAGTGGAAAATGAAAATGCAGAGTTGTTTAAAAATGGGGAACAATTCCGGTTTGTGAAAAAGGGACGGGGCATGAATGATTTTTCGCGGATGGAGCCCGGTGATAGATCTTATTTCTTCTGTTTGCATAATGATTACAAAGATGTACCTGTTACAGTAACGGTTAAGATCACCGCAGTTCTCATTAATGAAAAATTTACTTCGGAGCCTGTTCGAAGAATGCATGTAACATTAAAAAAAGGAATGCACTTAAAGAATTAACCCCTGTCCCCTAACGGGAACTTAGATAGAAAAATATAATTTATGCCTCAAACAAAAACACTTGCAGAAGCACAGGAGATAATACAGGATAGTCTTGATTATACTTTGTTTTCCTGGAGCAAGCAAAAAGGGATTGCGCCAATTGCTGTTAAGTATGGTGAAGGCGTTTATTTGTATGATTATGATGGTAAACGTTATATTGATTTTTCCTCTGGATTAATGAATGTGAATATTGGTCATGGTAACCAAAGAGTAACTGAAGCTGTGATGAAGCAAATGCAGGAGGTAAGCTATGTAACCCCCAGCTGTGTTACAAAAGTTCGTGGTGAATTGGGAAAGAGGATCGCCGGGATCACGCCGAAGGGTTTGACTAAAACTTTGTTTACAGTTTGTGGCGCTACTTCAATTGACAATGCAATTAAGTTAGCAAGATTATATACAGGCCGTCATAAGATCTTATGTCGCTATCAATCTTTTCATGGTGCATCTTATGGCGCAATGAGTGCTGGCGGTGACCCACGAAAACTTGCTGCTGACTCTCAGCAATCACCAAACTTTGTTCATTTTGATCTGCCAATTGCATATCGCTGGGAATATGGAGAAGAAAATCTATTGAAAGAATCAGTTAAGAATCTTGAAAGGGTCATTGCATTTGAAGGCCCGCAAAATATTGCTGCGATTTTATTGGAGGGAGAATCCGGTTCTTCAGGTTGTTTGAAATATCCTGTTGGCTATTTGAAAAAAGTTCGTGAGATCTGTGATAAGCATGGTATTTTATTTATTGCTGATGAAGTAATGAGTGGTTGGGGCAGGACGGGTAAATGGTTTGGATTTGAAAATCATGGTATAGTGCCTGATATGATCGCAACAGCAAAAGGAATTACATCGGGCTATTTACCCCTGGGTGCTTTGATCGTTTCAGATAAAATTGCTGCGCAGTATGATGATAATGTTTTGTGGTTAGGACTTACTTATTCTGCACATCCGGTAGGTCTAGCTGCAAGTTTGGAAGTATTAAAGATTTATGAGGATGACAATTTAATTCAGAATGCAGTTGCAATGGGAAAATATATGGATGCCAAAGTGGAAGGATTAAAATTGAAGCATCCATCAATTGGTGATTGGAGAAATACTGGTTTGTTGGGTTGTATTGAACTGGTGAAAAGCAAAAAAACAAAAGAACCCATGGCGCCTTTCAATGCAAAGCCAGATGAGATGGCGGTCATGAATAAAGTTGCAGCAAGATTGAAGGATCTCGGCATGTACACATTTGTTAGATGGAATTACATTTTCGTTGCGCCGCCTTTATGTATAAACAAAGAACAAATAGATGAAGGATTGGCAATGATCAGTGATGCGATTTCAATTGCAGACGAACATACAAGCCCATCCTAAATCCTTCCCGAAGGGAAGGACTTGCTAACGCCCAGTACCCGATTGCCGAAAATTATTCAATAGCCGAAATGCTTAATTACTGATGATGAAAGAAAATCCAAAGTCCGGCCTCCCTCTCTTTCGGAGAGGGAATGAGGGAGAGGCTTCTTCTCTCATCAACAAAGACCTCGCTCCAATTCCCCAGGAAAAAAGAAAATGGGGAACATGGAACTATGCGGCACTTTGGATCAGTATGAGTTTATGTATTCCAACTTACATGCTTGCAAGTTCATTGATTGGTGGTGGTATGAATTGGTGGCAGGCAATACTTACAATTTTTTTGGGAAATACGATCGTACTAATTCCAATGATATTGAATGGACATGCAGGTGCGAAGTACGGAATACCTTTTCCTGTTTTTGCGAGAGCTAGTTTTGGAACAAAAGGAGCTAATATTCCTGCAATGCTTCGTGCAATAGTAGCTTGTGGTTGGTTTGGTATACAGACTTGGATCGGAGGCGCTGCTATATATAATATTGTAAGAGCCTGGAATCCGGGTATGCCGGAGATCGATTATGGCTCATTATTCCCACAAGTGATACCGATGATCTGCTTTCTGCTTTTCTGGTTATTGAATATGTTCATTGTTTATCTCGGCGTGGAAAGCATCAGGAAGTTATTAGTTTTTAAAGCCATCTTTCTCCCGGTTGCTGCATTAGCATTATTATTCTGGGCGATCAGTGCTGCAAATGGATTGGGACTGATATTAGAACAACCATCAAAATTATCCGGTCCATCATTCTGGAATTATTTTTTTCCTGCGTTAACAGGAATGGTTGGTTTCTGGGCTACACTATCATTAAACATTCCGGATTTTACACGATATGCAAAATCGCAGCGATCACAAATAAGAGGACAGGCAATTGGATTGCCATCATCAATGACATTGTTTTCTTTTATTGGAGTTGTTGTTACCTCAGCCACTGCAATTGTATATGGAAGTACAATTTGGGATCCCGTACAATTGGCTGGAAGATTTGAAAACAAATTGATGGTAACATTTGCCATGCTTGCAGTTGCTATTTCAACATTGGCAACTAATATCGCTGCAAATATTGTTAGCCCCGCAAATGATTTTTCAAACTTGGCTCCAAAGAAGATCAATTTCAGAGTGGGTGGTTATATCACAGGTGTTGTTGGTGTTTTGATCTTTCCATGGAAATTGATAGCAGATCCAACTGGTTATATTTTTACCTGGCTAATTGCTTATTCAAGTTTATTGGGACCGGTTGGTGGAATTATGATCGCTGATTATTATTTTATACGCCGCCAAAAATTAGTTGTTGATGATCTGTATAAACATAATGGAGAATATAGTTTTGGGAACGGGTTTAATGCAAAAGCCATTATTGCTTTATTGTGCGGCATACTGCCAAATGTGCCGGGATTTTTAGTAACAATAAAACTTATAAATAAGGAAGTATTTCCTGCATGGGTCAATGACTTGTATAACTATGCATGGTTCGTCGGATTTTTTGTTAGCGCCATTCTTTATATCTTACTGATGCGTTCTTATAGAGTAACAGAACAAAAATTAAAAGAAGCTTATGTCGCTGTTGATTAAAAACGGAAGGATCATTACTGCTGACGCAGATTATGTCGCCGATTTTATCGATGGAGAAATTGTACATACGATCGGAAAGAATTTGCCGGTAAATGCAGATGAGATCATTGATGCAACTGGCAAATTGGTTTTTCCCGGTGGTATCGATCCTCATGTGCATTTAGATATGCCATTCATGGGAACATTTTCTTCTGACAATTATGAAACAGGAACAAGAGCAGCATTGTTTGGCGGAACTACAATGGTGATCGATTTCATTTTACAAAAACAAGGAAACAGCTTAAGAGCTGCATTAGAAGAATGGAAAGGAAGAAGCGATGGCAATTGTGTCGGTGACTATAGTTTCCACATGGCCTTGACAGATTTTAATGATAATACTAAAAAAGAGATCAAAGATTTTATAGAGAAAGAAGGGATCAGCTCTTTTAAAACTTTCATGGCTTATAAAGGTGCATTGATGATCGATGATAGGCAAATGAT
>VBAS01000026.1 GCA_005882975.1 Bacteroidota bacterium
TAAAATTGTCCCTTATCATCACAGCTTCCTCTTGCAAAAATTTTTCCATCTTTAATTACCGGGTCAAATGGACCGCTATGCCAAAGTTCTAATGGCTCTACAGGCTGCACATCATAATGACCATACACAAGCACTGTTGGTTTTTTCGGATCAATTATTTTTTCGCCATAAACTATGGGATGACCTTGCGTTTGAAAAACCTCTGCTTTATCTGCACCAGCTTCCAGCAAACGTTGCTTCACGGCTTCGGCACATTTCTGCATATCTGGTTTATTTTCACTTCTTGCACTTATACTAGGGATACGAAGTAATTCCAGTAACTCATTCAAAAAACGGTCTTTATTTTTTTGCTGATAATCTTTCCAGGCTTGAGACATTTTCAATTTTTTAGGTAGGCGAAGATAAAGAAGAAGAAGTTACCTGCCTTCCCTAATCAGGATTTAAAAACAAACACATATCAATTTTTAATTACGGGACAATCCAACCGGTTTCGCTTTCCAAAAGAATAGATCAAACCTGCCATTAACGTATGGTAATGATCATTTTTATCAGGGTTAGCTGCCTGGCTAAAACCATCGAGATAATCAGTATCAAGAATTCGGTAAGTTCCTTCAAGAGAGAACGAAAGTTTTTCCGTAATTCCATACCGAACTCCAAATCCAATAGGTATGGAAAAAATTCCTTTTGGTACTTTATGATCAATATCTTCCGCTAGCCCGTTGATGATCGCTGTTTCACTGGCGAAATGAGAGTAATCGAATTGGCTCCAATTTCTTTTTATTTTTAAAAAAGAATAACTGAGCCCGCCAAAAACATATGGACTAAAATTAATAATGCCTGCTTCATTTGGAACCAGGCTTAAAATATTCCTGACAACCTGGAGCGATAATTCTGTAACAGGAGTTTTAAAATTAAAATTCCGTTGTTGCCGCCATGCGGGATCATTGTATGTGGCATCATCGCCTTTTAATGAACCACGCAACAATTGAAAGCGAATCGCATAAAGACTGTTTATATTCCTTGTGGCAGAAATAGCAAAACCGGGTTTCATTGTGTTGAATGCGCCAAGATCATTTGGCGTAAGGTCTCCCTGGTATATAAATGTGCCAAGATGAACGCCGATCTCATACTTAGGAATAAGCGATGATTGACTGCTGGCAATAAAAAAAGTAAAAACAAATAAACACAAAACTGAAAAAGCACGGAGTGATTTCATGGTTGTGGTTTTAAAATTGAATTAATAAACAACAGGTTGTTGACCTGTAAAAATTCTACTGTAAAAACTTTAGTGTAAGAGTTAATTCATTCAATTATCGTGGTGGGACAAGGGTGTGATTGAAATAGACTGCATGGGTTTAATCAATTGCAAAAAGTTTACCAATAATTTTTTGATTGTTAAAAAAGAGATAAGAAAATAAAGAAGCGCAATAAATTCTAAGGAGAGAAACAATACTTATAGCAATTTACCTTTATCATCGGGCAGCTTCTTCTTATTATGCTTTGTAAAATTAAGATCCGAATTTTCTTTTGATCCGGAATTAACAGCTTTTGTAACCATCTTACTGCCAAACCTGTCTTTAATATTGTCAACAGCTTTATAGAGTTGAAGCTTTTCAACTTTATTATCAAACAAACTCATTTGCATAGTAAAAGGGATCAGTTGGCTGAAACGAACACCAATTAATCTTATAGGTCGGCCAGCCTGGTATGATTTATTAAAAATATCTTTTGCTTTTGCAATGAGTTCATCATCGAGAGCAGTATAATCAATTACCTCTTGCCGTGTTGTTGTTTCAAAATCCTTATAACGAATCTTTACGGTAACGCAGCCGGTTAACTTTTCATCTTCTCGCAATCCATAACAGGTTTTTTCAGTAAGTCTTACCAGTTCTTTATGCAAAAATTCCACGTCATTGTGATCTTTGTCAAAAGTGTTTTCGTGACTCATGCTTTTTTGTTCCCAATCGGTTACAATTTCTGCGCTGCCAAAGCCCTGCGATTTTCGCCAAAGACTTTCACCCCATTTACCTAAATGTTTTTCCAAATATTCCGGCGTTGACTTTGCAAGATCTTCAATTTTATAAAACCCAAGTGCTTTTAATTTTATCTCTGTTTCTTTTCCAACCCCATTTATTTTTTCAACGGGCAGCGGCCACAGAAAATCTTTTTCCTTCCCGTGCGGTATCTCTAAAAAGCCATTTGGTTTTGCCTCATTGGTTGCCATCTTGCTGATAAATCTTGCTGATGATAAACCACCGGAAATTGGTAAACCTGTTTCATTGCTTATATGATGTCTTAACTCCTGTGCATATTTGCTTACGCCAAAAAATTTATCCATACCACTGAGATCAATATAGAATTCATCAATGCTGGCTTTTTCAAACTGCGGAACTTTTGAGGCAATAATATCTGTTACCCATCTGGAAAATTTACTGTACTGGTCGCGGCTGGAAGAAGTAATGATGGCATGCGGACAAAGCTGCATTGCTTTTTTCATCGGCATTGCAGAATGAATACCAAATTTTCTTGCTTCATAGCTGCAGGCGGCAACAACGCCTCGTTCATAACCACCGACTAAAACAGGTTTCCCTTTTAATGAAGGGTTATTCAGGATCTCTACAGAAACAAAAAAGGAGTCGAGATCAAAATGCGCAATATGTTTTTTGGACTCTTCCACGAAATTCAAAATTAGTTATAAGTCGGGAAGACAGAAAAGCCCGAAAGTCCGAAGAATTTTTCATTCAAATTGAATTGTCTTCCCGACTTTCCGTCTTCCCGACTTGAGGACTATATTTGATTATGGAATGGGAATGGCTAAAAACCGGTATTGGTCCGCTGAAAGACTTGCTGAATTTCCTGACCCAGGAAAGCAAGACCAGCGATGTAATGAAAAAGCAACTGATCCGTGAATTACGGAACAACCTTAATATTTTCAGTAACGGGTTTAAAAATGAAGTGTCCGCAGATGTTATTATTGATCTGCTCTCAAACGATGTCTCAAACGATGCTATTAAAGATGGAATAAAAAATAATTTTAAGTTCAGGAAGTTGAAACCCGGCCTGATCGAGCCTTATCATATTTATGATGAACGTAACCGACGCTACCAGGGATGGGAAGCAGAAAAGCTGATGGATAAAATAGATGAAAAGATAGAAGAGCTTAAGAATATTAAAAAGATGAATAAGGGAACAGTAGAAAATGTTAAGAACAATATTGCTTTGATGATGAGCAATCTTTATTACCGCATGAAATTAATGGCGGATTTTATTCGTTCTGATTTTAAATAGGTTTTTCTAACTTTAGTTCAAGGCGGTTTACATAGGAAGAACGCCTTATTGTTTTTATGAGAAAACTTATTATACTTCTTCCCATATTAATTTTTGTTGTTAATTCCAATGCTCAACAAAAATACAGGTGTGAATTTTTTGATACTACAATAACAATTATTCCCGAATCATTAGTGAGAGATATCGCATCGGAGAATAATCTTTCTCCAAAAAAAATAAGACAATTTCTTGAACAACAGAAAGCAAGACCTGCTTACAGATATCAGCTGCGGGTCGTCAGGGCCGCAGAAGATCAGACAATTATAAGTTTGGATAAACGTTCCATAAGAGGAAACCATATAGTACAAGTTGGAAAATTTACATTACAGCCTATTGATAGCATGTTGTACAAGAACTTTGACAGTATTCTCTACAAGAATGACGAAATATTCAATGAAGCGCCGACCTTAAGTGGATTTTCCGACAAACCCTGGGATCGTCGCAAAAGAGATTATAGAGGCACCGGCAAAAAAATTTTAATCCTGGGTCATCTATGTGATGAATTCATCAATATAGATTCTAGCTTCTATATGTGGGTGACGGAAGAACTGCCAGGGTATGTCAATCCCGGCATCAGAACAAATAATGTAAAGGGAGCAGTGCTGGGCTTTAAGTATATAGAAAAAACGGGAACAACTACAAAATCAATGTTGGTGAAATTGGAAAAGGTTTTATAAATAAATATCAAGCAACCCATCCGGCAACTCTACGATCACTTCTTTCTTTTTATGATCGATTTTTTTTAGAAAACTTTCATTGATGGGGATGAGTACTTCTTTTTTATTTATTTCAATTCTGCAAAGTAGTTGATGTGGTTGTTCAACCACTTCGAGAATTTCACTCAGCCTGTCTTTATTATTAATAATGGTATAACCAAGTAAATTGGCCGGTGCAGATTTAGCAGAAAGATTTTTAAAGTCTTCTTCAGTTAACCATATTTCTTTCTGAGAAATTTTTGCAGCAGCTTCTCTTGTATCTATTGATTCAAGTTTTAATAAAACTTCATCTGCTGATTTTGCTTTTGCAGTTTCAATGAACCAGGGAAAGAATGAATCTTTTTTATCTTCAATAAAAATTGCTTTTACATCTTTTAATGATGACTTTTTACCGAGTTCATGTTTCAGAATGAGTTCGCCTTTGAGACCATGAACTGCTACAAGTTTTCCTGCTTTGAAGTATTGCATATCACGAATTACACGAATTAAATCGAATTGGGCGAATTTACAATTATGCTGAATAGCGATCTTAAAGTAAAAGAGTGCGACGCAACAGAAGTTTAATATTAGTACAAATGTTGGGAGCATAAAAAAATCCCCCGATAACTCAGAGGATTCAGTTAGTTCAGAAAATCGGATGGGGCTTATTGTTCGCCACCGCTGCTTTCGGCCCTTCTTTCGGGACGACCTTCCGGGCGACGTCCTCCTTGATAGGGCCTACGGCCGCCGCGACGATTTCTCATTGCGTCTTCCTGGCGTTTTTTGATTTGCGCTTCGTGTTCGCTGAACCATTTCTGGAATTTGTCCATTGCTGTGGCTTCATCAAAAAGATTAAGCGTAACTCCACGCAACAAATGTTTCAGGTACAATACACCTTTGAAACTCAGGATACGGCGAACAGTGTCGGTGGGTTGAGCACCTTTGTTCAACCAGTCCAATGCTCTCTGCCTGTCCAATTGAATGGTTGCTGGCATAGTCAGCGGATTGTAAGTACCAAGTTTTTGAATGAATTTACCATCGCGGGGAGCACGGGCATCGGCAACTACGATGAAGTAGAAAGGCCTCTTTTTAGAGCCATGACGTTGGAGTCGGATTTTGACTGACATCTTAAATAGAAATTTAATGTCGTTAACAATATTGTTTCTAACACCGGTAGACACCGGGACGGCGAAGATAAGCCCGAAAGCGGAAAATGCCAATTAGAAGAATTTTTATTTGTTGACCGGCAAATTAACTCCGGTTGGACCGAAGTTGCGACGCTCCTTTCGGCAGCAACAATTCTATTCGTCTAACTGAGAGAAGATAGAAAGAGGGATTTTATCTCTTCATTCCCGGCATCATTTTTCCTCCGCCAAACATTCCTGCCTTATTCATTCCTTTCATCATATCCCGCATTTGTTCAAACTGCTTCATAAAAGCATTTACTTCTGAAATGTCTTTGCCGGCTCCTTTTGCAATTCTTTTTTTGCGGCTCATATCGATCAGGTCCGGATCTTCTCTTTCTGCCTTTGTCATTGAATTGATCATCGCTTCAATGCCTTTAAAAGAATCTTCATTGATATCTAGGTCTTTAATTTGTTTTCCAACACCGGGAATCATTCCAAGCAGATCTTTCATGTTTCCCATTTTCTTTATCTGCTCAAGTTGTTGTTTGAAATCAGCAAAATCAAACTTATTCCTGCGGATCTTTTTCTCTAGTTTCTTTGCCTGCTCTTCATCAAACTGTTCCTGGGCTTTTTCGACAAGTGTTGTGATGTCACCCATTCCCAGAATACGCTGTGCCATTCTCTCTGGATAGAAAACATCAAGCGTATCCATCTTTTCACCACTGCTGGTAAACTTAATGGGTTTGTTTACCGTGTATTTGATTGAAAGTGCAGCACCGCCTCTTGTATCTCCATCTAATTTTGTAAGAACAACTCCTGAAAAATTAAGACGTTCATTAAATGCTTTTGCAGTATTGACAGCATCCTGTCCCGTCATACTATCAACAACAAACAATATTTCCTGGGGATTAACGGCATTCTTAATATTTGATACTTCGGTCATCATTGCCTCATCAATTGCTAAGCGGCCGGCAGTATCTATGATAACAACATTTTTATTTTTGCTTCTCGCTTCTTTGATCGCATTTTGTGCAATGACAACGGCATCTTTACTTTCTAATTCAATATGCACATCAATGCCTATCTGTTCGCCTAATACTCTTAATTGTTCCATCGCAGCCGGACGATAAATATCCGCCGCGACCAGCATAGGAGAGAGACCTTTTTTTGTTTTAAGATAATTGGCCAGCTTACCACTGAAAGTCGTTTTACCAGAACCCTGTAAACCGGCAATTAAAATAACAGCGGGATTTCCTTTTGCATTAAAGACTGCTTCTTCACCACCCATTAAATCTGCCAATTCATCTTTCACGATCTTCACCATCAATTGTCCCGGACTGATGGCATTGATCACTTTTTCACCAATAGCTTTCTCTTTTACACGGTCCGTAAAATCTTTAGCTATTTTATAGTTTACATCAGCATCTACCAATGCACGACGAATGTCTTTTAGCGTGGCAGCTACATTCAGTTCGGTAACTCTTGCCTGGCCTTTAACGTTTTTAAAGGCGGTTTCTAATCGGTCTGATAAACTTTGGAACATAATCAGTATTTATTTCACTTTCACAAAACAAAAAGTGAACCTAATTAAAGTTCACTTTTAAGAGTTGCAAAGATAAGTATTAGTAAAGTGTAGAAGTTTATTTCAGTCTTTCTCTTTTTTATTTGTTATGCGCCTAAATAAGTTCTGAGAACCTGGCAACGTGTATTTGTTTTCAACTTTGTAATGGCTTTGTCTTTGATCTGACGAACTCTTTCCCTTGTCAGGCTGAATTTTTCGCCAATATCTTCGAGACTCATAGGGTGATCAACGCCAATTCCGAAGAAAAAGCAGATCACTTCCTTTTGCCTTTCAGTTAAAGTAGTTAAGCTTCTTTCTATTTCGGTTTTCAATGATTGATTATATACGAGATCGCCATCTGTTTTATCAGCATTGGGATTTTCAAGTACATCGAGCAATGTATTTTCTTCTCCTTCAGACATAGGAGAATCCATACTTACGTGACGGGATGAAATACTCATTGAAGCGGCTACTTCTTCAATATCCATTTCTAATGCCTCAGCAACTTCCTCAGTAGAAGGTTCTCTTTCAAATTGCTGCTCCAGTAGCGAGTAAGTTTTTTGAATACGATTGGTAAGTCCCACTTTATTTAAAGGCAGACGAACAATTCTTGCTTGTTCAGCTAAGGATTGAAGTATACTTTGGCGTATCCACCAAACAGCGTAAGAAATGAATTTAAAACCACGTGTTTCATCAAAACGCTGGGCGGCCTTAATCAAGCCAAGATTGCCTTCATTAATAAGGTCGGGTAATGATAGTCCCTGGTTCTGGTATTGCTTTGCAACAGATACCACAAAACGAAGATTGCCCTTGGTCAAACGATCCAAAGCGTTTTGATCTCCTTGTTTAATAAGGCGAGCCAGTTTAACTTCATCTTCGGGGGAAACTAATTCAACCTTGCCGATCTCCTGCAGGTACTTTTCCAGACTTTGCGATTCACGATTCGTAATCGACTTCGTGATCTTGAGTTGCCTCATGCTCATAGGTATATTGGGTGTTTAGGTTTTTTAGGGTAAAAAAGAATATTGGTTAG
>VBAS01000038.1 GCA_005882975.1 Bacteroidota bacterium
TTATCGCGAAAATGATCGCCTTGGAGGTAAAGACCCTTATAGTGCAAGTAAAGCTGGAGCTGAAATTGTTATTTATACTTATTATCATTCTTTTTTTAATAACAAAAACTCTTTAGTACGAATTGCAAGTACAAGGGCAGGTAACGTAATTGGCGGCGGCGATTGGGCTGCTAGTAGAATAGTACCTGATTGTGTAAGAGCATGGGCAAAAGATGAAGCTGTAATTATTCGAAGACCTCGTGCAACAAGACCATGGCAACATGTATTAGAACCTGTCAATGGTTATCTTACACTTGGTCAACATCTTTTTCAAGCTCAAAATCTTTCGGGTGAATCGTTCAATTTCGGTCCTTCATCAGATCAAACCTTTACTGTTCAGCAAATAATAGAAGCAATAGCAGATAACTGGACATTTAAAACGAAACATGAAAAAATCGTAGTGCAGGATGATCCCGGATTTCATGAAGCCGGTTTATTAAAGTTAAATTGTGATAAAGCCTTGCATTATTTGAACTGGAAACCAGTATTAAGTTTTAAAGAAGCTGCTAAGTTCACTGCCACGTGGTATAACGAATATTATCATATTCCAGATGCTGACTTATTTGAATTTACCCATTCCCAAATTCGTGCTTATTCAGAAGCGGCAAAAAAAATCGATCTTGAATGGAGTCATTAATTGAAGGAGTTTTTCTATCCGATCTAAAAATAATCGCGACAGATAACGGCAGCGTCTTTCATGGTATTAAAGCAAACGAAAATACCTATATGGGTTTTGGAGAAGCTTACTTCAGTTCAATTGTTTCTGGCAAGATCAAAGGGTGGAAGCAACATTTAAAAATGACATTAAATTTGATCGTGCCTGCTGGCGCTATCAGGTTTGTAATTTTTGATGATCGCCCAACTAGCACTACTTATAAGTCATTTAATGAATTTTGTTTAGGACCGGAAATAAAATATAAACGATTAACAGTTCCTCCCGGTGTATGGATGGCATTCCAGGGAATCGGAAAGGATTTAAATCTTTTATTGAATATTGCAAGCATTCCTCATGATCCAGGCGAGGTTCTTCAATTGCCGCTTGAAAACGAACAAATACCTAACTATAACTGGTAATGCGGATACTTATTACAGGCGGACTTGGCAATTTGGGATCCTGGCTTACTGAATATTTTGTTACGAAGAAATACGGGGTTTCTACTTTCAGTTTTCGCAACAGAAATGTACTAGACAATCTATCATTTGAAAGAATTCACGGAGATATTACAAAAGAGGAGGATACTGAAAAATTATTCGCAACAAAACAGTGGGATGTTATTATTCATCTTGCAAGCATAAATGAGGGAAATGAAACAGGATATGCAAAGAAGGCTTTAGACGTAAACGCCTGGGGCACCAGGAATCTCTTACAATCTTTAGGTCAAAGTGGTCAAAGACTTCCTCACTTAATATATTTTTCTACTTTTCATGTATACGGTGCTAATACGGGAAAAATAACCGAAGACCAAACAACGCTGTTACCCAAAAACGATTATGGACTTTCTCATTTATTTGCAGAATATTATATCAAACAATTTCATCATACTCATAATTTACAGTACACAACGTTGCGGCTCACTAATAGCTATGGATGCCCAAAAGAATTAAATAGTAGCAAGTGGTATCTTATTCTGAATGACCTGGCAAGAAGTGCCGTTAAAAAAAAGATTATCAAGTTAAATAGTAATGGATCTCCGCAGAGAGATTTTATCTGGATGGGCGATGTTTGTGCAGCAGTAGACAAATGTATTGCGAAAGGAGCAGCAAATAATATTTTTAATCTTGGTTCAGGGAAAAGTGTTACTATGCTAAAGGTTGCTGAGATAGTGCAAAAGGCATGGGAAGAATATTTCTCTGATAGCATTTCAATTGAAGTAAATTCTTCTGATACTACTATTTATGATAACACGTTGAATGTGTCAATTGATAAATTAAAAGGATGGATAGATTTTTCTCCCCGGGATCATATGTATGATGAAGCGCTATCAATATTTAAACTGTTAACCGATAATCGCTGATATGAGCCTTCGAACACCGATTTTATTGGTAACCTATAAAAGAATTGACACAACAATAAGAGTTCTGGAGAGTATTGCGGAAGTTCAACCGGTAAAATTATACATTGCCAGCAATGCTCCCAATCCGTTAAAGGAAGGCGATACTGAAAAGGTAACACAGGTGAGAGCCATGTTGGAGAAAAACATAACCTGGCCTTGCCAGGTACAAAAATTGTATCGAACAGAACATTTATCTGCAAAGCATTCGATTTGGACGGCTATAAAATGGTTTTTTGAAAACGAAGAAGAAGGAATTGTGCTTGAAGATGATGTGTTTGCGGATAAAACCTTCTATTACTATTGTGAAGAGTTGTTAGGTAAGTATCGTAATGATCAACGGATACGCTTTATTAACGGATGCAATTTTGGCTATAAAGAAATGCATGAAAAAAGTTATGGATTTACAAGATTTATGAATATGTGGGGTTGGGCGAGCTGGCGTCGTTCGATAAACATAGTAGACAGTGATATGGTTGCCTGGAAAACCCTACCAGATAAAAATAAGTTTCTGGAAAGTGTTATTGAAGAGCAAGCATCCAACACAAAAGGAATTTTTGTAGAATATTTTAGACCACTTTTTGATGATATTACTTCATTGAAGACCGAATCCTGGGACTATCCCTGTATTTTTTCTAATTTCCTAACTGATACATTTTGTATATATCCGTCTAGGAACCTGATCAAAAACCTTGGTTTTAATAATGATGGGACGCATACAAATTTTGATTCATATTTTATTTCTAATCTGAATACAGAGATGTTGGCTCTTCCTTTAAGGGAAAACCGAAAAGTAAGTATAGATAAAAAGTATGAGAAATTTGTACTAGAAAGATGGGCACATCTGAAAGTTCGTAACCGGTTATATTATTCAATACAATACCGGGTGTATAAACTAAAAAAATTCTTGAGACTAAATAACTTCTTTTGAACATAGATTACAAATGTTTATTTCCGTATTAAAAGAATTAAGGCGTTCCAGTCTAAAATCAGTTTATTTTAATCTGAAGTATCTTCCTTTCGCGAAGGCAATTCTATTACCTTTTCGGGTGAGTCGCCACTGCACTTTGATGAGTATGAAAGGAGTTATCGAGATTCAATCAACAATTAACCCGGGTATGATCCACATTGGATATGGTGAGGTTGGGATCTTTGACAGGAAAAGAGAAAGGTCTGTATGGAATGTAAGGGGCAAAATTATTTTTAAAGGCAATTGTTATCTGGGGCATGGCACTAAAGTTAATGTAACAGAAACCGGTAAAGTTATATTTGGAGATAAAGTGAACTTTACGGCTGAATCTGCTATCGATTGTCAAAAAGAGATCAGTTTTGGAGATGAATGTCTTGTGTCGTGGGAAAATTTATTTCTCGATGGAGACTATCATAATATTTTAGATAACACAGGAAAAATTATAAATGAATCTCGTACTATCAATATAGGGGCACATGTATGGATAGGATGTCGCTGTTTGATTCTAAAGGGGACAGAAATTGGAGATAATTGCATAGTGAGTGCGGGTTCAGTGCTAAGAGGTAAATATAATTTGCCCAACTGTATCATTGGCGGTTCTCCCCCAACTGTTATCAAGGAAAATATTTCCTGGAAAGTTTAACATTAGAATATAAACAGGATTTGGTTTAAATGGGCGATTGAAAAGTAGCTTCCAAAATTATTTAAGTATTGTTAGGCGATTATCATTTGGATATTTGCTATTGCTTCCCAATACTTTATCTTCTCTTTTTACGTTTTATAGCTAAATTCTGACCCGCCAAAATGTTTTTAAGTATTTTGTGTAAAATCCAAACTAATGAAAGTCATCCTCTTCGAACTCAACGAAGTTCCCTACAAGGTTATTCAGCATTTTTGTAAACTCTATCCCGAATCCAATTTAGCCAAAGTATTATCGAAGGGCAGAAAATACGAAACGTATGCTGAAGATCAGGGTCATCTTTCACCCTGGATCACCTGGCCGACAGTGCATCGGGGTGTTACCAACGAAAAACATTATATCTCTGATTTTGGCCAAGATCTGGCAGAACAGGAAGAACAATATCCCGCCATATGGAATTTGCTTGCAAAGAATGGAGTAAAAGTTGGTTTGTTTGGTTCTTTACATACTTATCCGCTGCCTGGAAATAATGATAATTTTTCGTTTTATGTGCCAGACACCTTTGCTGCTGGCAGCGAATGCTTTCCAAAAAAACTAGAAACATTTCAGAAATTCAACCTGGCAATGGCACGGGATAATAGCCGTGTTGTTAGCAATAAGATTCCTGGCAAAGAAGCAATTAATTTTTTAATGAAGTTGCCAGACATGGGTTTGAAATTCAAAACTGCAACTGATATAGCTACACAATTAGTCGACGAAAGAATAAATAAATGGAAAGTCGTAAGAAGAAGAACATATCAATCGATCATTGGCTTTGATATATTTTATAAACAACTTGAATCAAAGAAGCCAGACTTTGTTACATTCTTTACCAACCATGTGGCATCATCACAACATCGTTATTGGGCTGCTTCCTTTCCGGATGATTACGAAAGTTTAAAACTTGGCAGAGAGTGGATCGAAACATATAATGGTGAAATAGTTTATACCATGAAAAAAGCCGATGAGATGATCGGTAAACTTGTAAAATTTATAGATAAAAATCCTGAGTATTCTTTATGGATACTTTCAAGTATGGGACAGCAAGCAGTAGAAGCAAAGGAAATTTATACTGACTTGTTTGTTACCAATGGCAAAAAGTTTATGGATAATTTTGATCTTGGCGGTAGTTATTATGAATTAAAACCATCAATGGTTCCTCAATTCAATGTACAGGTACATGTAGATAAGAGAACCGAATTTGAAGAAAAACTAGCAACTCTTCGGATCAATGATCAATCAGTTAATTTCCGGCAAAAAGCGGAAGGCTTTTATAGCCTCGATATTGGCCTGCCCAATTTAGATGAGAGTAAAATAAAAATTGAATTGATGAGGCAACTAATTCCATTGGAACATTCAGGAATGGAGAATGTAAAGATCCAGGACAGGTGTGGCGCAACAGCCTACCATATTCCGCAGGGTTCATTTATCATTTATGCGCCCGCAAAAGGATTGAATGGTAATGAAGTTGCAAACATTTCAACTGTAGATATTGCCCCTGCAATTCTCCGGAATTTCAATGTAGCTATTCCCGATTATATGAGTAAGGGAATTACATTGAATAATTAAAATACCTGGTATCTCCAGCAAAAAGCAATATCCAATAAAAAATTACTATGGGGTTATTAAAGGACCTGCCTGTTCCTTCTGAAAATAAAAGAGGTTGGCCATGGCAGGAAGAAATAAAGCCAGAGGTTTATAATTATAGAAATAATTGGCCCACTATATCTATTGTAGTACCAAGTTATAACCAGGGCCGTTTTCTTGAAGAAACCTTGCGATCAATTTTATTACAGAATTACCCTTCCAGTGAATTAATAATAATTGACGGTGGGAGTAAAGATGAGACGGTTGATATAATTAAAATGTATGAGCCGTGGATTACATACTGGGTAAGCGAAAAAGATAAAGGACAAAGCGAAGCAATTAATAAAGGGTTTAATAAGGTTACAGGAGACATTGTGAATTGGCTGTGCAGCGACGATCTGTTTACAATGGGAGCATTAAAAAGAGTTGCAGAAATTTTTTTTGAGGCAGGTGATGAAACTGGATTGATATATGGAGCAACAACAATGTTCGGAGAAGGAGTTAAGTCAAGAAATTCTTTCGGATTTCCCGATCCTACAATTGAACGATTAATATCAGGCCAGCTTTTTTCGCAACCGTCTGCTTTTTTTAAATATAAATTTCTTTCCAAAGCCGGTGCATGGGTTAGAGAGGATCTGAACCTGGGAATGGATTTTGATCTTTTTGCACGCCTTGCTTGTGTTTGCCAGTTTAAGGAGGTTAAGGATATGTTTTCTTTATACCGTTTACATGATAGCAGTAAGACGATAACGATGCATGCTAATTTGATAGATGACTGGTGCAGGTCATTCGGCAATATTTGTAAGAATAACGGATGGCAAGATGTAGTGGAGAAAATGAAAACTATTCCGCAACTTTCTACATTTCAAAATTATCATTATGATCTTCCTTTCTCTGCTGTGGAAGAATTACGCACTGCGAATAAAGATCTTGCGCTATTTTATCATTTATGTTTGTGGTTAAAATCGAATTACTGGTACGGCAAACATAATGAGGCGAGGGAAATTTTAAGGATCATTAAAAAGAATTATCCAAAGGAATGGATAAAAAACGAAAAGGGTATTTCTCCCATTATTTTTAAACTCAGTCTTCCTCCTTTTTTATTGCAGGTGTTGAAAAAGATCAAGAACATTAAATAGTAGTGAGCATTTTTGGATATATGATATTTTTTTCCATTATTATACCAGTTTACAATCGATCTCATTTAATTGGTGAAACGATTGATACAGTGCTGGCACAAAGTTATGCTGACTTCGAGATCATTCTTGTAGATGATGGCAGCACTGAGAATATAAAAGAAGTACTTTATCAAAAGTATGGCAATGAGCAAAAATTAAAATACTTCCGCAAGCAGAATGAAGAGAGAGGCGCGGCAAGAAATTATGGCCTGAAGCAGGCTATAGGTGACTTTGCAGTTTTTTTTGACTCAGATGATCTTATGAAGCCTGATTATCTCGAAACGCTTAATAAGATCATTATTGAAAACCCCGGGGTGAAATTGCTTGCTACCAAATACAATTATGATAACAGCGGAAATGTGGAAAATAATCCATCACTGTTAAACTTAAAAGAAGGTTGGTATGAGCAGAGATTTTTTTTAAAAGGAAATATTCTTGCGTGTAACTACGCTATCAGGATTAAAGATCATGCTTATAAGCTGTTTCCGCCAGAACGAGAATTAGCATCTATGGAAGACTGGCTTTTCTTGTTAGAAAACCTGGATGGGAATAAAATTTTTATTAAAGATGAAATAGGTGTTACAATGCGCCAGCATGATGAACGTTCAATGAATGATAATCAAAAAGTAATTAGCGCCAGGATAA
The DNA here is from genome assembly GCA_005882975.1 of Bacteroidota bacterium. Classification (GTDB taxonomy): domain Bacteria; phylum Bacteroidota; class Bacteroidia; order Chitinophagales; family Chitinophagaceae; genus VBAS01. The sequence continues at coordinate 7,150 of VBAS01000038.1, forward strand.
AAGCGGCTGACTGGGTCGTAAATAAACTAAAATTATCTACAGCCGATCAAAGAATCCTAATTGCATGGTCACATTATTTCTGTGGGATACATCAGTATCTGGATCATAAAAGGAGTGCTTCAATAAAAGAAACCATAACTGCCATTAAAGGCGATGGCATTCAGAAACAATTTCTTTTTCTTCTCATTAAATCCATTGTTGGACGAAAACTGATCCAGGCAATTCAATGAGTAAAGAAGGCAACATTCTTGTTTTTACACAATGGAGTTTCAAAGATGCGCTGATACAGACATACACATTGCCTTATGTTAATTTAATCCGGCAGATCATTGCACCTGACAGAAAAATATTCCTGGTTACTTCGGAACATGAGAATATTGCGTTAAACGATATTGAAATTAAGCATCTAAACAAAGAGTGGGAAAATAGAAATATGCAATTGTTGCCTGAGCCATACAAAAAGTTTGGTTTCAAAAAAATGTTTGCAGCAATGGCTGGTCTTTACAGGCTCATTGGAGTTATCAAGAGAGAAAAAGTAAAAACAATACATGCTTTTTGTACACCAGCCGGAGGCATAGCATACCTGCTTAGTAAATTCACCGGCGCAGAGCTTATTATCGATAGTTTTGAACCTCATGCAGAAGCAATGGTAGAGAACGGAACATGGAAAAAGAATGGAGCAGCGTATAAAATTTTATTTTTCCTCGAGAAAAAACAAGCGCAAAGGGCAAAATCTCTTATAGCTACTACTGCCGGAATGAAACAGTACACCTTAGAAAGATACAAAGTTAAAATACAAAATTTTTTTGTGAAGCCGGCATGTGTCGATCCTGTAAAGTTCTTTCCATCAGAAAAAGATTCAGCACTTTTAAAAGAGTTTGGGTTTGAAGATAAGATCATCTGTGTATATGCAGGAAAATTGGGCGGAATATATTTTAAAGAAGAAGTCTTTGATTTCATCCGATTATGTTACGATCATTGGAAGGATGAATTTCGTTTCCTGATGCTCACAAATGCGGACAAAGGGGAAATTTTTTCCGAAATAAAAAGAGTCGGGGTACCTGAAAATATTATTAAAAGCCGGTTCTCTTTTCATCACGAAGTGCCGAAATATCTTTCATTGGGAGATTTTGCACTAAATCCTGTTAAGCCAGTACCAACAAAAAAATACTGTACTTCAATTAAAGATGGAGAGTATTGGGCGATGGGTTTACCAGTTTTGATTTCTCCGGGGATATCGGATGATTCAGAAATAATAGAAAAAGAAAATATCGGTGTGGTAGTGGATTTTTCCGATCATAATGCGATGATAAAGGCCATTATTAGCCTTGAAAAACTGCTAAAAGAAAAAGTTACGGTTAAGACAAAGATCAGGCAAACCGCTATCCGCTATCGATCCTTTGAAATAGCAGAAGAAATTTATAAAACGATTTATACCTAAACGGTAACTGCAAATACAACCGAACCCATTTTCATTTTTTAGCTGCAATCCTTTTGATTTTGACGCCTTCGCGATGTTACATGGAACTGTTTTTGTAGGACTTTAGAACTGGAACTTTCTTTCCGATCATTGAACTGCAAAAAATTTTCCAAAGCTTAAGCCGATTGAAATGAAATTGAACGGTAACATTCTATTCGTTACACACTGGAGCTTTAAAGATGCCCTGGTGCAAACATTTACATTGCCCTATGTGGATATCATCAGGAAAATAATTCCGCCAGAGAAAAAGATCATTGTTGTTACATTTGAACATGAAAAGCTGGCGCTTGATGAAAAGGAAAAACTAACAATAAAAAAAGAATGGGAGAAAAGGAACATGCAGCTCTTGCCATTGACTTATAAAAGATTCGGAATAAAAAAAATGATCGGTGTAATCGGCCAGTTAATGCAGCTATGGAAGATTGTCCGAAAAGAACATATCAGCGTCATCCATGCATTTTGCAGTCCCGCAAGCAGCTTTGGATATTTGCTCAGCAAATTCACGGGTGCAAAACTAGTTGTTGACGGTTATGAACCGCATGCGGAGTCAATGGTAGAAGCAGGCGCATGGAAAAGGTCAGGAGCGGCGTTTCAAATTCTATTTAAGCTCGAAAAAATACTTTCTCACAAGGCTGTACACATTATCGCCAGCGACGCAGGAATGAAAGAGTATGCAAAGGAAAAGTATGAGTTTGATTTGAAAGATTATTTTATAAAACCCGCATGCATTGATTTTAATACCTTTTTCCCCAGGCCAAAGAATGTGACGTTGCTTCATGCGTTAAAATTGACTGATAAGATAGTTTGTGTATATGCCGGTAAATTGGGAGGTATGTATTTAAATGAAGAAGTTTTTGATTTCGTCAAAAGCTGTTATGAACACTGGGGTGATCGCTTCAGGTTTCTTTTGTTAACCCCTACATCTGATGAAATAGTTGCCAGACATATGCAAAAAATAGGAATTCCTGCCGACATTGTTATTAAACGATTTGTTTTTCATAAGGAAATTTCGAATTACCTGTCATTGGGCGATTTTGCTATAAATCCGCAAGCTCCGATTCCATCTAAACGTTACGGTTCACCACTAAAAAATGGTGAATATTGGGCTATGGGATTACCAATTGTGATATCACCAGAAATTTCAGTGGATTCTGATATCATCAGTGCAAATAATATTGGAGTAGTGATCAATTTACAAAGAAAGGAAAACATGGCAGAAGCAGTGAAACAGATAGACCGGTTATTACGAAATAATTCAAGAGAAACATTGCAACAAAAAATATTTTCTGTTGCAAGAAAATACAGGTCATTCGATATAGCGGAAGATATATATCCTTCAATTTACGGGAAGTGAGAAAATAGTTCTACATGCCTGTTATGAATCCCGTTTGACTGAAAAGTAATGTAAACAAAGATTTGAAAAATTCTAAGGAAGAAGGAAAACTAATATTTTTGCAATCATTTAAAAAATTATAATGAAGTCACTTGTAACAGGAGCAGCTGGATTTATAGGAGCACATGTAACAAACGAATTAATCAAGCTTGGACATTCCGTAGTTGTTCTGGATGATCTCAGTGGAGGATTTGAGGATAATATTGATTCAAAAGCAATTTTTATAAAAGGCTCAGTAACTGACTATGAACTTTTAAAAGAACTTTTTGAGCAACATAGATTTGATTATGTATATCATCTGGCTGCATACGCAGCTGAAGGGTTGAGTCATTTCATCAGGAAGTTTAATTACGAAAATAATCTTATTGGCAGCATTAATCTTATCAATGAAAGCATAAAGCATAAGATCAAATGTTTTGTTTTTACTTCGTCGATTGCGGTATATGGGGCCGGGCAGCTTCCTATGGCTGAAGACACGGTGCCACAGCCTGAAGATCCGTACGGTGTTTCAAAATACGCTGTTGAACTGGATTTGAGAGCTGCTCATGAAATGTTTGGCTTGAATTACATTGTTTTTAGACCTCACAATGTATATGGGGAATATCAAAATGTAGGTGATCGTTATCGAAACGTAATTGGGATCTTTATGAATCAATTAATGCAGGGGAATCCATTGACAATTTTTGGTGATGGAACACAGACAAGAGCATTTAGTTATATCAGCGACGTAGCGCCACATATTGCAAAATCAGTTGACATACCTGCTGCATATAACCAGGTATTTAACATCGGTGGTGACAAAGAGTATTCGGTGAATGAACTAGCTAAAACGGTGATGAAGGTCTTGAAAAAAGAGCAACCGATCCGGTATCTTACAGCCAGAAATGAAGTACTACATGCGTATTCCGATCATACAAAAGCAAAGAGGATCTTTGGTATTAAAGATTCGGATTTTGTAGATCTTGAAACAGGCATTGCAAAGATGGCAGCATGGGCATTGGAGGTAGGTCCCAGGAAAACTCCAAGATTTAATAATATTGAGATTTATGAAAAGCTTCCGGCAGTGTGGGCCGAATAAGTAGTATGAAGAAAGTCTTATTTGTTTGCCTTCATCGACCTGATCGTTCTCCATCACAAAGATTTCGTTTTGAGCAATATCTTGATCATCTAAATGAGAATGGGTATCAATGCAATTTTTCCTGGTTGCTTAATGCTGCTGAGGATAAATATTTTTATAGCAGTGGTAAATTTTTTTACAAAGGACTAATCGTATTAAAAAGCATTTGGAAAAGATCAAAAGAGATATTTTCTGCGTCGAAATATGATATTGTTTTTGTTCAAAGAGAATCATTCATGCTGGGAACATCTTTTTTTGAGAAAAAATTTGCTAAGAAAACAAAACTCATTTTTGATTTCGATGATAGTATCTGGATGCAAAATATCTCTGCGGCGAATAAAACGTTTTCCTTTCTCAAAAACGCCGATAAAACAAAGGATATCATTAGTCGGGCCAGCATCGTTTTTGCCGGAAATAAATATCTCGCCGATTTCGCAATCCAATTCAATTCTAATGTTGTAATCGTGCCCACTACCATTGATACGGAACTTTATAAACCTGTCGCAAAAGTTGCTAGAGAAAAAATATGTATAGGCTGGAGTGGTTCAGTTACCACAATAGAACATATGGAAACGAAGATGCAGGCATTGAAAGCAATAAAAAAAAAATATGGTGACAAGGTTTATTTTAAAATAATCGGTGATGGAAGATATTTTAGTGAAGATCTGGAAACAAAGGGGCTTCCGTGGAAAAAAGAAAGTGAAATAGAAGACATGTCGGAATTTGATATCGGAATCATGCCCCTTCCTGATACAGAATGGGCTAAAGGAAAATGCGGGTTAAAAGGGCTTCAGTATATGGCATTAGGGATACCAACCATCATGTCGCCTGTAGTAGTAAATTCTGAAATAATTACTGATAATGTAAATGGGTTTTTGGCAGACACCGATGAAGAATGGGTAAACAAACTAAGCTTGCTTATTGAATCATTTGAATTAAGAAAAAAAATAGGAGATGCCGGGCGTAAAACTGTTGAGGAAAAATATTCTATTCATGCCAATATCAAATTGTATCTCCAATATTTTGATCAGCTTACTTCCTGATCTTTTTGTCCATTGTTTAGCAGCATGAAAAAGATCAAAATTCATTTTTGGGTTCCTTATCCTGAGCATTCGGCACCTTCACAACGATTCAGGGTTGAACAATACTTGCCTTACTTACCACAGGAGAAGTTCTCATTTTCTATATTTTCATTTCTTGATACAGACACCTGGAAAGTTTTTTACAATAAAGGAAATAAAGTTAAAAAATTTTATGGTCTTATAATGGGATATTTCAGGCGCATAAGGCATTTGATACTATCTCCGGATGCTGATTATATTTTTATTCTTCGTGAAGCGGCATCGGTTGGCCCGCCGGTTTTTGAGTGGTTACTGGCAAAAGTTTTCAAAAAAAAAATTATTTATGATTTTGATGATGCTATTTGGATACCCGGAGGTGAAAAGGCAGGAAAAGGTAAAAAGTTTTTAAAAGCAACATGGAAAGTAAAGCATATTATACGCTGGTCTTATAAAGTTTCGTGCGGTAATGAATTTCTTTGCGCTTATTCGAGGCAATATAATAAAAATGTATTTCTAATGCCTACCGTAATAGATACAAATAAAAGTAAGGATTGGCAGAAGATATCAAAGAAAGAAAAGAGGGTCGTAGTTGGTTGGACAGGTTCACATACGACCTTGCACAATTTAGAGGAAATTGAAAGCCTTATTCCGATACTAAAAAACGAAATTGATTTTGATCTTCTGATCATCTCTAATAAACCTCCTGATTGTAAATTCGATTTTATTTTTAAAAAGTGGGCGGAAGCCACAGAAGCAGAGGATCTTCTTAAAATGGATATCGGAATCATGCCTTTAAAAAAGGGCCCTTGGTTTGAAGGCAAATGCGGATTTAAATTGATCCAGTATCATTCTTTCGGTATTCCTGCTATTGCTTCCAATGTTGGCGTCAATTCTTCAGTAACACTGCATAATAAAACAGGGTTCATAGCAAGTGATAAAGATGAATGGAAAAGCTATTTTAAAAAATTAATAGCTGATGCATCACTTCGATCAACAATGGGAGAAGCAGCAAGAGAACATATCGAAAAGAATTATAGTTTACACAACTTGCTTCCTGCTTTTGTCTCTCTCTTTTCTTAATAGTAATTCCTGCTTCGGTGGGTAATACAAAATAATAAGAAAGGCTGTATAAAATGGAAGACAAGGGATCTTATATCTTACCAATGAACCAAAATTAGAAGTGGAAATACCGACTGCAAAAGCAAATACCAAAGTAAATATCAGGCAAAATTGAAGTGTTTCATCAGAAAGAATTCGCTGCACTACCCTGATCGGGTTATTTCGGAAAATAACTACGATACTAAATATTAAAAAAAACAAAGACTCAAGTACAATAGGTTTTCTCGCTTCCCATAAATATGGCCGGAACAAAGTTACATTTACACCGGCTGGTGCCTGTTGCAACATTCCCATGATAGTTGGATCAAAGTCGCCAAGTGTGTAGGCAGATCCGTCTTGTTCATTTGAGATCCTGAATAAATAGTCCCTGGTAACAAAAGACTTAGTCGCAACGCTTTCAATATTATATTCTCCAAACATTTCGGCTTCTAATTTTCCACCTACGACAAAAATTCCGCCAATAGCAGAGGCATACAAAAAATATCGTGCGAAAAGGATCAATCTGGTATCTTTTATTTTGTAAGACAAAAGACCAACTCCCCATAACAAAATAGCGGGCAGAAACGCCATTACTATATAAGACTTGATAATATAAATGATGTATAGAAAAATTAAAGCAAATACTGAATTAGCTACTATTTTTTTGTTTTCATAAAAAATTATATAAAAAAAATGAGTAACCCATCCCATACATGATAATGTGATGGTGTCTTTCAAAAAGCCCGACCCCCAAAAAACAACACTTGGAATAAATAGAAATGCATATGCTAATTGTTTGGAAAGCCTTGGATATAGTTTTGTAAAAACGATATACAATTTCCAAACCCCTATAAAAGAAATGCCTGCAAAGATCACAGCCGTAGGCAAATAAGTGGTCATTGTAAAAAGGCCAATTAATGCGCCTATTACAGAAATCAGATATTCCGGCGTTCTGATACCATACCAATAAAATTGAGTGGTATAATTATAAACATCAACATCATATATTTCCGCTCTTCCTGTCACCAATCTTAACCAGGTCCAAAAGGAATCACTGATAGAAGAATTGATGACCTGCGTTTGGTGCCAATAATTCAATGTATCACCACCCTTATAATAATATTGATAGATGATTCCAACAAGAACGGCTCCGACAATCTTTAAAGTAAAAGCTGGCATAAAATATCGACGCAAAGGATGATCTTTTGGATAATATTTATTTCTAAAATGAGCAGCAAATATGAAGACTATAAAAAGGTAAATTGGAAGTAAAATGAAATCAGTTATAGTGATATATTGCATAAAACTTAAGGATATTGTATGTGTGGAATTGCTGGCATAGTTGCGCTGACAGATAAAGGCCGACAACAGGTTTCGAAATTACGACAATCCATCCGAACTCTGCAGACAAGAGGACCAGATGATGAGGGTATTTATCTATGCGATGACATGGGATTGGCACAACGAAGACTAGCGATCATTGATACAAGTGCTGCCGCTAATCAACCAATGTGGGATAAGACGGAACGCTACACAATTATTTTTAACGGCGAAATATTTAATTACCAGGAACTCCGAAATAAATATTTTACTACTGAAGAACAACAACAACTTCGTACGACTTCAGATACCGAGGTCTTGCTTGAACTTTTTATAAAGCAAGGTGAGAGATGCCTTCCGTTACTGGAAGGTTTTTTTGCTTTTGCGGTTTATGATACACAAACAAAAGAATTGTTTGTTGCAAGAGACCGGTTCGGAAAAAAGCCATTGAATTATTTTATTGATGATGACCGGTTCATTTTTGCGTCAGAACTAAAAGCACTTTATGATTTTGGTATTCCAAAGGAATTAAACTATGAAGCGTTGCAGCTGTACCTGCAACTATCTTACATCCCACAGCCCATGAGCATGCTGAAGCATGTAAGAAAAGTAGAACCTGGTGCAAGGTTGATACTTCACGAAAAAAATATTGAAGAAAAAAAATGGTATGAGCTTACCCCAAAATACGAATATAAAAATGCTCCGTCTTATGAGCAGGCCCAAAAAGAATTAGTCCACTTGTTAGAAGATGCAGTTGTAAAAAGATTGATAAGCGATGTACCTCTTGGCGCTTTTTTAAGTGGTGGTATTGATTCTTCTGTAATTGTAGCATTGGCCAGTCGTCATCAAAAATCGTTGAATACTTTTTCAATTGGCTTTAAAGATGAACAATATTTTGATGAGACTCAGTTTGCGGAATTGGTGGCGACAAAATTTAAAACTAATCATGCTACGTTTCGTTTGGGGTTTGAAGATTACTTGTCCCACATATATGATGTGCTGAATTATTTGGATGAACCATTTGCTGATTCAGCATCACTGCCTCAATTCATACTTTGCATGGAAGTAAGAAAACATGCGACAGTTGCCATTTCAGGTGATGGGGGTGATGAGGTATTTGCAGGTTATAATAAACACTACGCAGAATGGCAGGCAAGAAGAAGATCATTAGCAGGAAGTCTTGTAAAAATGGGTGCTCCTCTTTGGAAAGTTTTGCCGAAGAGCAGAAACAACCGTTTCTCTGATCTTTTCCGCCAATTGGATAGATACGCTGAAGGAGCAGAACTTACTTCAAAGGAACGATACTGGCACTGGGCTTCCACTTTTTCAGCAGCTGATGTAGATAAATTAATTGCAAAACAGACTGCCGCAAGGATCAATAATGCAATCATCGATTCAGTAAAAGAAAAATATCTTTCTAATATCAATGATGATTTTAATTCTGTCTTAAAAACAGATCTTGATCTCGTTCTCATAAGTGACATGTTAGTGAAAGTTGACCTGATGAGTATGGCGAACAGTGTGGAAGTGCGTTCACCATTCCTTGATCATCACGTCGTAGAATTTGCTTTTACATTACCATCGGAATACAAAATAAATAAGGCCGGGAGAAAGAAAATTATAAAAGATGCTTTTCGCAATATTTTACCACCGGAAATTTATAACCGCGGAAAAAGAGGATTTGAGATACCGATGCTGAAATGGTTCCGTGAAGAACTACATACCTATATATTTGAAGACCTGCTAAACGAAAAATTTGTAAAAGAACAAGGCATCTTTGATATTGAGTTTATCAATACTATGAAGAAACAGCTTTATTCTGCTGCTCCGGGCAATATTGTTGAGCAGCTTTGGGTATTGATCGTTTTTCAACATTGGTACAAGAAATATTTTATGTAAAACCTAATTTGTGAGTAAAGGGATCTTTACCATATCACTGGACTTTGAACTTTTCTGGGGTGTACGGGATCACCGCACACTGGAAAACTATGGAGAGAATATCCGCAATGTTCACCAGGTTGTTCCCCGGTTGCTTGAGTTGTTCTCTAAATACAATGTGCATTGTACCTGGGCGACCGTCGGCCTTCTTTTTTTTAATGAGAAAAAAGAAATGATTTCTTATTTGCCTATTGAGGGACCCACCTATAAAAAGAAAGAATACGATCCTTATCCTTATCTCGAACAAAATGAGTTGGAAAAAAAATATCATTTTGCCCCGGTACTTATTGAACAAATAAAAAAAACACCAGGCCAGGAAATTGGTACACATACATTTTCTCATTTCTATACACTTGAGAAAGATACAACGATCGGTCAATTTCAAAGTGATCTGCGGGCTGCAATTGCCATTGCAAAAGAAAAAGGCATAGAAATAAAAAGTATAGTTTTCCCACGTAATCAATATTCTGATGAACACATTAAGGTATGTTTGCAAGAAGGAATAAAAATTTATCGTGGTAACGAACTTTCAGGTGTATACAAACCGATATCAAGGGAAAACGAAAACATTGGCAGAAAAGGAATACGGTTTGCAGATACTTATATAAATATTACTGGACATCATTGTCATGCAATTCCTGCAGCCAGTGAAATTATTAATGTACCAGCAAGCCGGTTTCTCAGGCCATACAATCCGAAATTTAAAATGTTTGATGGTTTAAAATTCAGACGGATCAAACAAGGACTAGAATTTGCGGCAAAGCATGGTTTGATTTATCAACTGTGGTGGCATCCGCATAATTTCGGCAAATACATAGAAGAGAATTTCGAATTTCTTGAAAAACTT
>VBAS01000039.1 GCA_005882975.1 Bacteroidota bacterium
GATTGGTATATTGGAAGCATAGTATTCGGCACTTACTCCAACTTCGATACCGGAAACAACTTCATTGTAGCGTCCGAAATCAAAACGAAGTCCTGTTTTTACAAAGGCGCCGGGTTTTAATTTCATTTCACCCCAACCCATGCCAAGTCCGCCGCTGCCGATGATAAAACCATATTGGAAAAGGGAATCGGTTTCAGGAGAATATTTAATTGTTTTGTTAGTGCCATTATCTTCAACCTGGATATAATAAGGACGCAGTAAACCCAATGATAAACCACCTTTATAAACAACACTGACAGCTACGCCATTCTTATTGCCTTTTTGCCCCATTATCCGATGACCACCAAAGCCAAGCTGGACTGAATAAAAATTATTGATCTTGCCATAGACATATGGATTGCCAAATGAAAAACCACCCGTACCGTTTGGCAGCTTATCTTCTTTAGAGTTTTTTATCTCATTAAATTCAATGCCATACACGAAACCATTCCTGGGCGATTTCTTTTTTCCTCTTTCATAAAAAGCGCCATAGCCATTTGACCGTAATTGTATACTCCAAATACTTTGTGATGAATAAACGAGAACACCCTCTTCTTCCTGGCGGGTCATTTCAGTTGCCTTTTTCTGCTTTTCCTGCTTACGTTGCTGTTTTTTTGTTTGCTTTTTTGGGATCTCCTGGGCTAATAAAGATGAACCCAGGGAAAACAAGAATGTAATGATGAAAAGTTTCTTCACGGGAAAGATGTTTTGAACTAAGAGAGTAAAAGAGTGAACTAGATAAAGAGCAGAGTCCGACATAACCTCTTTTATTCCTTTTCTCTTTTGTACTCTTAGCATTGTTTATAACGTAAATTTAGGGCAAAAAAATATAATGACCTCAACAGTAGTTTATAATGGTGAGTTAAGAACCACCTGTACCCATTTGCGCAGCGCCAATAGTTTTGAAACTGATGCCCCGGTTGATAACAATGGCAAAGGGGAAAGGTTTTCACCCACTGACCTGATGGCGACATCACTCGCAACATGCATGATCACCGTAATGAGTATAAAAGCAAGAACAATGGGTTTTGACCTGACGGGTGTTAAAATAGATGTATTAAAGATCATGAAAGCTGATCCACGTCGTGTGAGCGGTATCGAGTTGACCTTTCATATTCCTGACACCTTGCTTAACACTGATGAAAAAACAAAAACGATCTTGAAAAATACCGGGCTGACCTGTCCAGTTGCTTTGAGTGTTCATCCGGATATCGAGCAGAAAGTGAATTGGGGAAAATGGAGTTAGTTCCGGGATGACTGTCCTTTTTTCTCGTAATATTTCGTAGGAGTATGGGGCATTTATTGGAAGCTTTTGGAGGTATAAATCCATGAAATATAGCAGGTGCATTCGCTTTTGAAGTATAAACTCCGGCCGCTACTTTTAAGTTCAAATTGAAACCCTATGAAGACGAGAATAATACTTTTTGTACTGATGATTATTATGCTTTCATCATGTTTAAGAGCACTAACACCAAATGAAGCAGCTAATGGACACTATAAGCACTGCCACCCAATGAAGTAAATCAATTGCTTTTGAGAAGCGCATTGCCGATAGCACAATCCAGACATCTTTTTTTACTGCAGTATTCATTTTTTAACTCGATCAATGCCTGTGAATCATGGGCATTTTTATTTTTTAGACCAGTTTGTAAAAATCCTTTTGTTATTGAATTTGATTCCGCTGTTATTTCTTCCAGCCATTGCAGCGCTTTATCCTTGAATTTTTGTTCCTTATTGAAATGGCCGTAAGCAAACAGTACGGTGCATACCGTATTAATAAGAACATTGTCGACCATTGCCGCCCCAAGGCTTTTCTTTTTGAGTGAAGACTGCTCATCAAACCGGTAATGATAATGCCAGTAATCGTTAGCGGTAACATCCAGCCATTGCCTGACATCTTTTGCAGAATTCGACTCCCTGATCTTTGAGAACAAATGCTCTGAATGATGAATAAGCATAGCCAACTGCGCTAACCTGATAGTGGGGAAGTTTCCGGGCCGCATTCGGAGGAAAAAGGGTGAATATGTATTTTGTTTGAGGTCGTATTTGGTTTTTAAGAATTCATATTCTTTTTGCAACATAACCGGATAATCTTCTTTGAATTTTTCATTCAGCAAATTAGATTGTCCCATTAACAATGCTTCTAACTGGTGAATTTGATTTTTATGTTTTGCTAAAATATTTAAAGGAATACTACGAGCCATTGCTTCAAAAGCATCTGCGTTTATCTTTATTCCAAAATTTCTTGCCAATAACCACCAAAATGTTTCTTCCCAGTGACGATTGTTTTGATCAAGATATGTCTCAACAATAGCAGATTTTCTAATAAGCCTTTCCGCCAGCAATCTTTCCTTCCAGCTTTGCAATACAATTGGTTTTATTGAGGAAATAGTTTTTTCACAAGGAATAAACCCTTGTGCATTCATCAGTTCTTCGTATCGCTGCAGAAAAATTTTTGCAACCCTATTATTTAATTTCAGCACTGGCATGTTATAATCAGGAAAATCATCTTCCCAAACAACATGCAGAATTACATTTTTATAATTCTTATCATTTTGATGATTGTGCTTGTTCCAATCAGAAGAACGTAAATGAAGTTCTACATTTCCTGCCCAGGTTGTTTTGCCAATTTTAATTTTTGCATCATTAAAATCAGGACCCTGGTTAGTATTATAGGTACCGGGAAAAATAATTTGTATTGCTTCGCCTGAAGTGGATCTTAACTCGCCTTTATTAAAGTACTGGAATTGCCAGATAAATTGGAGAAGGCGTTCGGTCATACCCCTTGGCTCCATAAAGGGGGAACACAGATTGATATCTTCTATGCTAGTCTTAGCAGTCATAAGAATGGTTAAATGGTCTGATGGTTTAAGTTACTGAATTCATAATAACCAGCCAACAATTCAACATTTTACCCATTTATCTTTTGCAACGCTCTGACTACCCTGCTTACAGGCAAACCCATCACGTTATAAAAATCTCCATTGATGGATTTAATTCCTACAACGCCGATCCATTCCTGTATTGCATAAGCGCCGGCTTTATCATACGGTTTGTATTTGTCAACATAAAATTCTATTTGCTCAAGGGTGAGCTTATGAAATTCAACTTCTGTAACATCAGCAAACGAGATCTCTTCTTCTCCTTTCCTGATAACGACACCGGTGATCACTTTATGTTTTTCTCCTGAGAGAGCAAACAGGATACTAACTGCTTCTTCACGATGTACCGGTTTGCCAATAATACTTTCGCCCAAAACAACGATCGTATCAGCCGCAAGTACTATTTGATCTGGAGAGATCAATTTTTGAACAGCAGCAGCTTTTTGTTGAGCAATATAAACCGCAATCTCTTCAGGCTCTAGTCCAGGTGGATAGTCTTCAGAAGTTTCTTTTACAATAATTTCAAAAGGGATCTCAGCCCATTCCAACAATTGCTTTCTGCGTGGTGATTGTGATGCAAGAATTATCTTGTTCATAAATAGAAGTAAAAAAATATCATTGATAAGATGCCGGTAAGCATTACCAGCTTAGTCCAATTACTTAAACGATGGTAATCGCTATGTTTCTTTGCTCTGAATAATTGAAGAAATATTAAAACAAACGGTACAATAATAAATACGATTGAATATGTCATGGCCCCCCACCATTTAAATCTTGCTACATACACTTGTAAAATAATAAGCAATGCGAGGATAACTATAAGCCAGACTGCGATGTAAACCTTTGCGGAATTCACACCCCAAACGATCGGCATTGTGCGGCATCCGTACTTTTCATCTCCCTGCATATCTTCTATGTCTTTAATTGCTTCGCGGATCAATGAGCTGATAAATGCAAAGCCGCCGTAAAGCAAACTGATACGAATGATCTTTCCACTTGCTTCAACTATCTTAAGGTTTGTGAAAACAGGAGAAGTGAATTCCGCGAGGCCGATAACCAGAATTACCCATGCTGTAAGTAAAGAAATAAGAATGTTCCCTGAAAGAAGTTTTCGTTTTAAAGTGACTGAATAACCAAATAACAAAACAACACACATGAAATTTCCCAATAGTACATACCAGAAACCCGTTCGCCAGGCAACCCATGCACTTAATAATATCCCAACTCCACTAAGAACAAAATGCCATGCCATAGCCCACCGGCGTGAAACGATCTTATCAACCACATTAGCCGTTGGTTTATTTATTTGATCGATATTAATATCAAAATAGTCATTGATAATATAGCCGGCAGCTGCAATTAATACGGACGAAACAACCAGCAAAATGAAATTCAAGCCATCTATTGAAGGCTTGGTTCCAAGCGGCAGAAGTATGGTATCAAGAATAGTAGTATGAAAAAGCACCTGGGTAAGTACAATAAAAAAAAGGTTGGGCAAACGGATCATTCTTATAAAAGCCCCAACCAGGTTCATGAGTTAGTAATTTTCACGGAAGTTAATAAGAGAAGATGAGAGATGTAAATAATGAAATGAATAGTTTAGAAAGATGTTGTCATTTCGAAGTTACATCCGTTTCATATTTCCAATGGCCGTTTACCTTGAGAACCTTTTCAATTACGTCCCTCACGCAGCCCCAGCCCCCATTAATGGGTGAAATATATTTCACAATATTCTTTACTTCACTTACAGCATCAGCGGGAGAGGCAGATAAACCAACTTTTGACATTATAGGAATGTCGGGGAGATCGTCTCCCATGTAAAGCACTTCTTCCCATTTTAGTTTATTGCTTTTGAGAAGATCTGCAATAAAGTTCGTTTTATCACCAACACCAAGATGAATATCTTTTATGCCGAGATATTCCAATCTTTTCTTTGATTCATCTGATACGCCACCTGACACTATAAATACCCGGTAACCATTTTTCATAGCCATTTGCAAACCAAAACCATCCTTTACATGCATCTGTCTTGCCTGCAGGCCATCAGCCAACACAAGCACTGTACCATCAGTGAGCACACCATCAATATCAAAAATAAATGTGGTAATTTTTTTAAATTCGGCGAGAACGTTCATCAATTTTAGATTTTAGATTGCAGATTTCGGATTTCATTCAAACAAATCTACAATCCGGAATCCCAAATCTGAAATTACTTTTGATTATCCCTCCACTCGTATACCCATGCGCTTTGTATCATTTCAAGATGACCTTCTGTACTCTCTTCTTTCTTGCCTTCGAAATGTGGGATTTGCAATATCCATTCAAGAAGATCGGTGAAACGGATGCGATAAATTTTTCCTTCATTAAAATCGTCGCCAAATCGCTCATATAATTTCTGAGCAATGTCTTCGTGATCGTTCCAGTGTATCGGTGGTTCAAAGTGAGTCATACTAGTTGCTGGTTATTAGTTACTGGATTGTTTGCGAGAAGCTCGAAGCTAAAAGCTCGCAGCTTTATTTTATTCTCCTAAAAATTGTGTCTGATCCGGTAAAGTTATTTCTATTTCTCCATCACCGTCAAGTAAAAGTGATTGACATCCTAATCTTGAATTCAATCTTGGGTTCGTAGCCCTGTCAATAAAATCTTCTTCTCGATCTGTTAATTCATCAATTGAATCCATTCCTTTATCAATATATAAATGACAGGTGGTGCAGGCACAAACCCCACCGCAATTATGGTGAAGCTCAATATCATTTTTAAGGCATATCTCCAATAATGTCTGGTTAGGTTCCAGGTTTTCTATTGTGACCGGCTCTACTCCTTTCTCTTCAAAATTTATCTTCAGCTTATACATCGATTCTCGTTTGGGCTGCAAATGTAACCGTAAAAAGAAAACCAGCACTTACTTGTTTGGGAAAAGTCTCTGCTAGGGAAATAGCCGTCAAGAGTTCAGATCGCTTCGGCTTTACCCCACTAAATATCTTTCTTTTTAATTTTCGTCGGCTCGCAATAACGAGTCGCAGTTCAAATAAACAGGCATCACCCTTTGAAACGTTTGATACTCGAAGTTAAAAACTCATAGATCTTTTTTTGTTCGGGATGTGAGCTGAGCAATTCAAGATGTTTTTGTATGGTTTCTTCGTCATTACGTGTTGCAGGACCCGTTTGTGATCTTAACGGAGAGATCTCCTTTATTCGTGATGCCGTCTCCTCAATTAACGGTAGCAATTCATGAAAATCTATTCCTTCTTTGTTACAATAATTTTCTGCAAGAGCATATAAGTAATTTGTAAAATTATTTACAAACACAGCGGCTACATGGAGTTTTGATCTTGCATCATCATTAGCCTGTGTTACATGTTGTGGAGAAATTGAATTTGCCAATGCTTCTAACTTTTTTTTTGTCATTTCATCACTGCCATCAAAAAAGATCGGCGTTTCGGGCAACACCGCATCTTCCTTATGCAAGCTTTGCAATGGATAAAAAACGCCGTAATGATCAGTTACGGTTTTCAAAATATCCTTTGATACGGATGCTGCAGTATGAACAACCACTTTTTTCGGCAGCTTTATGTTATCGATCACATCATTAATTGCATCATCACTAACAGCAATAATATAAATATCGGCATTGGGTTTAGCGATGCTTGGATAATTAGAGCTTTCTGTATCCCATTCATACGCAAGCTTACTGGCTGCAGAAGCGTTACGACTTATTACTTGTAAAATACGATGTCCGGCTGCTTTAAATTTTCTTCCTAAAACTGCTGCAACATTTCCTGATCCCAGAATTACAATATCCATAAGTACATTTGTATAATGACAAAGTTAGGGCAACAGATAGCGATCGGGTACTATCGTACAAAATTTAAAGTCCTTTCAGCATTATCCAATCGAAAAGCTGCGGAGCTGGCGTTGGATCTCTTTACTACTCCTCAATTCCGGTATAAGAAACCATTACCCGAAGTTTTTAATGAATCTGAGAAACTGCAATTCAAACTTCATGGAGAAACTGTAACTGGTTATCGCTGGAATCGTGACGGACATAGAAAGGTACTGATAGTTCACGGTTTCAATTCTTCCGTTGCAAAGTTTGATCGTTACATTAAACCCTTAATGAAAAAAGGATATGAAGTATTGGCTTTTGATGCGCCTGCACATGGTTATAGCACAGGTAAAACTTTAAATGCGGTCATGTTCAAAGAAATGGTAGAATATATACATAAAGAATACGGCCCAATAAGATCATATATGGGTCATTCCTTTGGTGGTCTTGCTATTTGTCTTGCATTGGAAGAAATTGAACATACAGATGATTGTCATGTCGTATTGATAGCCCCGGCTACTGAATCTAAAACGGCGATCGATATTTTCTTTTCGTTCATGAAATTAAATGAAGGTGTAAGAAAAGAATTCGATGACTATATCTACAGATTAAAAAACAAACCGTCTGAATGGTATTCCGTAAGCAGGGCCGTAAAAAATTTAAAAGCAAAGATCCTTTGGTGCCATGATGAAAATGATACAATGACGCCATGGAAAGATGCAAAGAAAGTAATGGACGAAAAGCATTACAATATTGAATTCATCGTTACAAAAGGATTGGGACATCGAAGAATTTACCGGGATAACAACGTAAGCAAAGCGATCATAGAATTTTTATAAGCTCCACATATTAACTCTCTCTTACCCATTTTTTTTAGCATACTCATTCCAAAAGGGAAATATAGTTTACACAAAATACAATTGATCGGTCACAAGCCTGCACATTATTTAACGCAGCAAGCGTAAAATGGACTGGCAAACTATTTGATTAACCAGAGAAAACAGAAACTCTCTAATTATGAGATTTTTTACTATTCTCTTGTTAAGCATTTTTTTGATATCGTGTGAGAAGACTTTTACCTATAATGCCAATGAGATACAGATCGACGAAAAAGACAAAGATCAAAACACAAAAAATCTTGAACGATTACGATCAACACCAGAAAATGGTTCTTTTAATTTTGTTGTGATCGCCGATACCCAGCGTTTTTATGAGGAGCTGGATGATCTTGTAGAAAAATTAAATAGCTATCCCGATATTTCATTTGTTGTATTAAATGGCGACATGACTGATTTTGGCCTGAGATCAGAATATGTATGGATAAGCCATCGATTGCAAAAACTTTCCGTTCCCTTCCTTGTCGTTATTGGCAACCATGATATGCTGGGTAATGGTCGTGAATTATACAAGCAGATGTATGGTCCGGAAAATTTTGGATTTAGTTTTTCAGATCATAAATTTATTATTCTAAACTCAAATTCACAGGAGGTTGGGCACAATGGTTCTCTTCCTGATACAACATGGCTCCAGCAAGAGTTAGCTGCCACACCTTCTCAACAGAAAATTTTTATTATATCACACATAGCACCTTTTAGTGGAGATTTTGACCGATCGCTTGAACAATCCTATGTAAGTATGCTGGTAAAGAACGGAAACGTTATTTATTCAATCCATGGCCATGACGATATCTCCTATTTAGGACAACCTTACGGACCACCTGTAAACTATTTAATGGTTAATAGTATTCATGAAAGAAGTTTTGTACTTATAAAAATCAATCCAACTAATACTGAAGTTGAAAAAATATTTTTTTAGACCCTCCCTTGCAATGCTTCTTTTTTCTCTGCTGTTAATAACAGGGAAAACATTCGCACAGAAAAAAAGTTTTAAAATAAAACCACCTGATCATATAAAGGTTCAATATGGAGGTGGTCTGGGTTTTATTTCCATTGGCGCCGGTTACAGTACTAGAAATGAAAAATTAGAGGGAGATCTTTATTATGGTTATTTACCTAAAAATATCGGTGGTGTTCGCATTCATTCGATCTCCGGAAAGATCACCTGGATACCGCTACATTCTGTAAGAATAAAAAAATACAGAGTAGAACCGCTAATGACTGGGTTAATTGTTAATTACAGTTTGGGAAAAGAATATTTTAGTTTTGATCCTCCATACTATCCATATAACTATTATAGTTTTCCAACTGCTATTCATTCAGCGCTTTTTTTGGGAAGCAGGATCGGACTTAATCTTCCGCCAAACACATGTGTGAATCGGCTTTCTTTATACTATGAAGTTTTAAGCTTCGACAGGGAAATTATCAGTTTTATATCTAATACTAAATCTCTACAAGTAGGGGATATAATTACATTGTCCTTAGGGCTTAAGATTGGTCTTGAATGATTTTTACTTCCGATAAGGCTATTGATATCATAAACTATAAATTTCATTTTTTAAAACTCATCATTCTATTTTGTTTTATATACCTGTAATTCCGCATTGTTATTACTATTTGATCTTGCGGCTAAAATAAATAATTTAAGGCCGGGGATAAGTAAAGATGTTCTTGCTCCATCGCTGGTAGAAATCTTAGCGATCTGTTTTATTTCAGGTTTTTGCCATTGGTAAATAAAGATAGATCCACCTCCCCCACTTGCATATATCTTTTTTTCTTCTTCTTCAAAATAAACATCATCCACGTCACTTACCAAACTTGCTTCACCCAATACAGATCCGGAGTTTTCATCCATAGCAACAATTTTAGACGGGTGCCTGTACCCAATGAAAATAACATGGTCAACTGTATCAATAGCTAAAGGAAAATTTGCCCTTAATGAAGCGGTGTTCCATGTTGTAATTATTTGGTATGAATTCAAATCGGCAACAACAACCTGGTGTGCATCGGGAACGTTGATAAATATCTTATTCAATTTTTTATCGAGTTGAAAGCCTTCGGGATGGGCGGATAACTTTATATTGCCTATTTGACTATGCCTGATCGCATCTATTATAGCAATCCCTCCTTCGCCATAACCTACATAAATTTTATTTTGTGACGAATCGTAACGGACGTCATCCGCATCCGAGGATAAATGCACAGTCGCTGTTTTCTCAAAATTGCGTGCATTGTAAAAATAACAATCCCCATTGCCCCCATTGGCTACAAAAATTTCCTGTTGCTGCGGTATATAGGTTACCCCCTGTGGCTCTTCAAGGCCTGTGATGCTTCGCAATTTTTTTGCATTCCCAATGTCAATAACTTCCAAAGAATTATTTCCCAACGCAGCGATATAAACAGTTCTTTCCTTAAGATTAACATCCATGTGATCGATCCGGCCTTTCACATTTGGCATTGAGATTGAAGCCATTTTTATCAGCAGATCTTCTCCAAAGGGTTTCTGACCATTGCAACTTGCACATATAAATATTGATAAGAACCCAATTGAGACATATTCAGTCCTTGTCATTAGCTATTATTGAATATTAAAAATACCTATAAATCTAACCCAAACTTTATCTCGTTAATTTTATGACATGAAAATGAAAAGCTTTATTATTACTTTTTTCAGTTTCCCTTTAATTCTTATTTTCAGTTGTGCAAAAAACAAATTTCCTTATCAAATGACTGAGCCAAAGAAAGCATACTCTTATCTCGCTCTTGGAGATTCTTATACAATTGGTCAAAATGTTTTGCCTTCTGAAAATTTTCCCAACCAAACTGTTCAATTACTGAATCAGCAGAATTACATTTTTAGATCACCGGAAATACTGGCTAAAACAGGCTGGACAACAGATGAACTTCAAAACAATATCAATACCCATTCATTCACTCCTCCATATGACTTTGTCACTTTGTTGATCGGTGTAAACAATCAATATCGCGGCCGTTCAGATGAGAATTATATACCAGAGTTTGAAAGTTTATTAAAGCAGGCAATACAGTTTGCAGGTGGCAAAGCCGATCATGTTATTGTAATATCCATTCCTGATTGGGGCGTAACTCCTTTTGCTGATGGGAGAGACAGGGCACAAATAGCAAAAGAGATCGATGATTATAATGCAGCGAATAGATACATTTCTGAGAGCTATAAAGTACATTATGTTGATATAACTCCTGGTTCAAGAGAAGCTGCAACTGACCTATCATTAGTCGCAGGTGATGGCCTACATCCTTCGGCAAAAGAATATACAAAATGGGCCCAAAAAGTTTTAGCGTCGATCAAACAACAGTTATAAAGATTTATTCCACAAAATATTTTCCCTCATTTCCAGAAGGTTGCGACAACAATTGTGCGTCTGATATGCTGTCAGCAAACATCGTATTTCAAGAAAATTGAAATTTCTGCGTTATTATTGCACTCGTCCGCTTTCGGTTATACATTAATATATAGTATCAATCGATCAAAAGTGGATAGTGAATTTGGCCTGATCGGATCACAATTCACGATGCCGAATAAAGATATGAACGTACAAGTGAGTGACACAAGGAACGATGATAGTAGCACAACAGATGACTAAATAATTACTTGAAAAACTGATATGGCGAAAAACCTATTGATAGTTGAGAGCCCTGCGAAAGCAAAAACAATTGAAAAGATACTCGGAACAGATTTCCAGGTAAAAAGTTGTTTTGGCCACATCCGCGACTTGCAAAAGGCCGGAATGGGGATCGATATGGATAAAAATTACGAACCCACCTATATTATTTCACCCGAAAAAGAGAAGGTTGTCAAGGATTTAAAAGGTTTAGCGAAAAAATCAGATGAAGTATGGCTGGCAACGGATGAGGACCGTGAAGGTGAAGCGATCAGTTGGCATTTGTGTGAAGTATTGGGTCTTGATCCGCGAAAAACTAAGCGAATTGTTTTTCATGAGATCACAAAGCCGGCTATAAAAGCCGCAGTTGAAAACCCACGAACTGTTGATATGAATCTGGTGATGGCGCAGCAAGCCCGTCGCATATTAGATAGAATTGTTGGATTTGAACTAAGCCCGGTTCTTTGGCGAAAGATCAGCATGAGGAATAACCTGAGTGCCGGTCGTGTGCAAAGTGTGGCAGTGAAACTGATCGCTGAGAGAGAAAGAGAGATCAATGCATTCAATTCTGTTAGCACATTTAAGGTTGAAGGTTTATTCACTGCAAATGATGTTGGCGGTAAACCTGTAACATTTTCGGCAGAAGGTAAAAAACAAAATACCGCTGACGATGCTGAAGCATTTTTGAAAAGTTGTATCGGCGCTAATTATACGGTTAGTGATATACAGGTAAGACCGGGAAAAAAATCACCTGCTCCCCCATTTACTACTTCCACATTACAACAGGAAGCATCCAGAAAACTTGGTTATGGTGTAAGCCGTACAATGATACTTGCACAGAAGCTTTATGAAAGTGGTAAGATAACTTATATGCGTACCGACAGTGTGAGTTTGAGTAATACTGCATTGGGTGATCTTACGAATACAATAAAGGACATGTATGGTGAGCAATACCACCAGTTCAGAAAATTTAAGAACAAGAATGAAAGTGCACAGGAGGCCCATGAAGCGATTCGCCCCACCTACATGAGTAATACAACTATTGAAGATGCTGAATGCAAAAAGTTGTATGAGCTAATCTGGAAAAGAACAATGGCCTGCCAGATGGCTGATGCTGAAACAGAAAAAACAACTGCGAAGATCGATATATCTACTAATAATGATCAATTAACGGCGCAAGGTGAAGTATTAAAGTTTGATGGTTTTTTAAAAGTATATCGTGAAGATCGTGATGATGATGATCTTGCTGAAGAAGAACAGGAAGGTATGCTGCCTCCATTAACTGTTGGACAGAAATTGCCATTGAAAGAATTGAAAGCAACGGAAAGATTCAGTCGTGCTGCTCCAAGATACACCGAAGCCTCGTTGGTAAAGAAAATGGAAGAGTTAGGTATTGGTCGTCCTTCAACCTATGCGCCTACTATCTCTACTATTTTAAAAAGAGGTTATGTAGAGAAAAGAGATAAAGAAGCGATACAAAGAGAGTACCGTGTTTTGGTATTGAAGAAAGATAATATATCAAAGGTTACTGAAGTTGAAAATACCGGTGCTGAAAAATCAAAACTGTTCCCTACGGATCTTGGATTGGTAGTGACGGATTTTTTGACCCAGTATTTTGATGATATAATGGATTATAGTTTTACAGCAAGGATCGAAGAAGAGTTTGATGAAGTGGCTGAAGGAAAAATGAAATGGCATAAGATGATCGATGATTTTTACTTGCCATTTAAAAAAGATGTAGATAAAACAATTGAAACTGCAGAAAGAGCAAGTGGTGAAAGAGAGTTGGGTGTTGATCCGATTTCGGGGAAACCAGTTATTGCAAGAATGGGTCGTTATGGACCGATGGTACAGATGGGAATATCGGATGAAGAAGAGAAACCACATTTTGCCGGATTAAAACGTGACCAGAGTATTGAAACAATAACACTGGAAGAAGCACTTGATCTTTTTAAACTACCACTTACACTTGGTGAATACGAAGGGGAACAAGTATATGTGAATGCTGGCCGCTTTGGACCTTATGTAAAATTTGGCGAAGCGTATATTTAGAGCCGCTGGAAATGGATCTTGAAAGAGCAATTGAACTGATAAAAGAAAAACAAAAAGCGGATGCGCCGATCGCCATGTATGATGGCAAAGGGGTAACAAAAGGCAAAGGACGTTTTGGTCCGTACATTAAATGGAATGACATGTTCATTAATGTACCACGCCGTTATAATCATGATAATTTAAGCCAGGCAGATATTAATGAACTGGTAGAGGCAAAAATTAAAAAAGAAGAGAACCGCTATATACAACATTGGCCTGAAGAAAAAATTTCTGTTGAAAATGCCCGCTGGGGTCCACTAATTAAGTTTGGTAAAAAGATCGTAAGACTTCCGAAAAAAGCAGATGATACAAAGTATAAGGCCGAAGACCTGAAAGATCTTCCATTAGAAGAAGTAAAGAAAATGATCGTAGCGGCTATTCCAAACGCATTTGGTAAAAAGAAAGCGGCGAAGAAAGCTCCGGCAAAAACTGCGGCGAAAGTGCCTGCTAAGAAGAAGGCTGCGGCGAAGAAGAAGAAATAAACTCACGAACAACAATTTCAAGGCGAAATAATTTTGGTGATTGTGAACGGCTTAACTGCTGATACTTTCGCCTATTTTTGAGTTGGCTGCCAGCGACAATATTAAATTATGGAAAATAAAAGAAGAGTTAAGTTTTCAGTAAACCTGATAAAACAGGGAAAGCATCGCCTATACACATGTACAATGCCGACAGATGTCTTGGCAGAATGTAGTTTTGTTTCAACAAGAGACGAAGATCCAAAAGAAGGCTTTCAACGATTGCTCGACAAAAAACGTGCACAAGAAATTGCCGACTACATTGATACGGGATTAGGAACTATACCTAGTGCAATTGTTGTCTCCGCACAGCCAGAAGCCGGGTTTAGGTTAGTTGGAGGAGGGAAGACAGTTGAATTTGAAATTAATCCTCGGTCTTTACTCATCCTGGATGGTCAACATCGTGTATGGGGTTTTTTACTTGCAAAGACTGCCGTACGTGTACCAGTTGTAATTTATAATGGTTTGTCAAGAGTGGAAGAATCGAGATTGTTTATTGATATTAATACAAAACAAAGGCCGGTTCCTAATGAACTTTTGCTTGACATAAAAAATTTGGCTCAATATGAATCACACGACGAGGCTTATTTAAACGAGGTGTTTAATTTATTCCATTCAAAGTCAAGTAGCCCATTGTTAGGTTTAATGAGCCCATCAAAAAGAACAGCCGGAAAAATCAGTCGCGTTTCTTTCAACACTTCGGTAAAACCGATTATTGGCGCTTTTCTTGACAAGGAATCAAGTGAGGCATACGAAACTCTTGCACCATATCTTATGTCTTTCATTTCAGGATTAAAAAAAGTCAACTGCGAAGGTCGAATTACAAACCCTACTGTTTTGCGAGCTACAATGATGTTTTTTCCTGAAGTTGCTCAGAGAGTAAAAGATAAATTCGGAAACTATTCGCAAAATTCATTTGATGAAATTCTAATTCCATTTTTTAGTAGAGTTCGTGCAGCTAAAATTAAAAAATCGGGATATTCACATAAGGAACTCTATGATTATTTTTCAACATGTTTCAGAACCGCATTCATAATTTAAAAAGTGGAATCATTTTTTGCATCAACATTGAGGTCCTTTTGGGCCGATGGATTAAACGCTATAACTGGCGCTGCAAACCAACAATTAATTGACACATTTGATGACAAAAAAGGTTATGTATTCTATCACCCAATCCAGGTACAGCTGTTTAAAGCCAAAATAACAGATTTTGAGGTATTTCTTCGGGGGTATGCTTCTGATATTAATCGATTTGGTTGTGCTGCTATCGAAAGCATGAATGAAATTCACTATAAGCCTTTTTTTACCAAGTCACATTCTTGGAAATGCATCAAAGTATATTATGCCTCATACTATGCTGCCCATGCTTTACTACGCTTACACGGCATTTCTTGCACTAATTTTGAACGAGAAAACTTAAACCATATAGAAAAGGTTGCTGACCTGTGGGGTATGCAAAATGGGCTATCAATTGAAAAAGGGTATTACCAATGTATTTTGGATTCTTTGAATAAAGAAATCTTCTGTACCAAAATTGTAGCGTCTGGAAATAAGGGATCACACGAACAACTATGGTCTGTGTTTTTAAACCATTTGGATTACGTTATCACAGAAATATCTAGTCTGCCAGCCACAGTTGAACTCCAACGAATCTTAACAAAATTAGCAGATCTTAAAAATACACTCACTGCTTTTGGATCAAACGGTGGTAATTGGCTATCTAAGGTTAGGAATGAAATAAATTACAAGCATAAAAATGGATTGTGGTATCCTTATAAAGACGCTGAAAAGTACTTTAATAGAATTGAGGCAATGATTGAGAATTGGGAAAAGGTTCCCGATCAATTAGACCTTACTTCGAATTATGACAAACCAATACTTAGATTCTTAGATGCTTGCATTTTTATGGTATCACTTTATTTGAATTCGGCAAAAGACATGGCTGATAAGTGTCCAAAGGGAACTTCTTTCCAATCACACGGTGTACTTTCGTTTTTAAATAAAATCAATAAATAGAGAATTCAAAATAAAAATAAGCATTTATGCTGGGGTTGACATGAAGGTGAATTCAAAGCAGACAGGGTTATTATTTTATTTCCTACCTTTCATAACCTTTCAAATTTTACCCTCTGGATACTTCCACATTTATTTTAAACACAAACCATCGACAATGAAACGTAGAAAATTTATCCAGAACTCAGCAATGCTGGCATTAACAGTTGGCGTTTTTGGAAAAATAAAATGGGATGGAGAAAAATATGTTGGAACCGATCCAACCACTACTGATATACTTGGGCCATTCTACCGTCCCGGTGCTCCTTTTAAAACGAATCTGGTACAGCCGGGCACAAAAGGAGAAACACTTTATTTTAGCGGAACTGTAATTGGAAAAGATGGAAAGTCGCCTGTCAATGGAGCATTGGTAGAAATATGGCATTGTAATGAAGATGGTGTTTACGATAACACTTCTGATAATTATGTTTATCGTGCCGCAGCCAAAACTTCCGCCAAAGGGAAATACGAATTTAAAACAATTATGCCTGTGCCGTACGCAGCGGGACAAACCACAATAAGACCAGCACATATTCATTTGCGCATTTCTGCAAATGGCGTACAGGACCTCGTAACACAGATATATTTTAAAGGCGATAAATATATTGATGGCGATTCAAGCTCTTCTGATCCCAAATCATTAAATCGCATTCTTGAAACGTCAAAGAATGCAAAGAATGAAAAAGTTGTAAAGTTTGATGTTTATTTAAGAGAAGAATATGTGCTGGAAACATCAGCTTTCAAAAAAATTGTTGGACTATATGAAATGAGTGATAAATCAATGTGTGAATTCTATAGAGATGGAGATCAGCTCTTCGCAAAAATCAATGGCCAGATCATGGAAGCTATGGATTACAAAGGCGATAATAGTTTTGAAGGTGGTCTTGCCTACGTTAAAGCAAAATTTGAGTTACTCAGTGGTGGCGGAGCCAAAGTAAAAGTTACGATTAAAGAAGATAAACCGATCGAATTAACAGGAAAAAAGTTGCTTAAGTATTAATATATAATTGTTGTATTATTAAATGGTCAAATTGTTATTCTCTAAAACAATCTGACCATTTACATTTTAGCAATATGATCACAACTCTAATCTGTACCCACTCCTGTATTCTCTTTTCACAAACTGATTGGCTGGTTCAAAATTGGTGATCTTCATATTTTCGCCATCCCAGAGTAATTGCTTGCGGCCATTGAATTTTCTTTGGTCACCTTTCATTTCAAAATAATTATAACTTAATACCGCAAGATTACCCATCAATACAGTTTCTGCCAAAGGACCAGCTTGAGAGAACGGAGAACTTGTATAGGTGCCATACCCTTTTTTACATGCATCTGTCCATTGTTTCTGGTGTCCTTCTGATCCTTTTATTACGAATGGATATTTTGATTTTGGAAGATTCGTAGTCTTCATCAGTTTAGTTGGAAGTAATGTTGGTTTTCTTCCAAACAAACCAGCCATTAACTTCCCTTTTGTCCCTTCAAATAAAATTCCGCCATCCCATTCTCCTAATTCTTCATCAGGCAAAAGTTCGGCTGGTCTTTGAGGTTTGATCCCACCATCATACCATGTAAAATCAACTGGCACCAGGTTGCCACGTTTTGGAAATTTAAGATGTATAACTGCCGATGGAGGAAAACTTCCTTTATAAAAACTTTCCTGGAAAAATCCAGTATACACAGAAGTAGCGCTGCATTCAACTGAAATGGGATAACCCAATTTCAATGCACGATAAGGCACATCAATAAAATGACAGCCCATATCACCTAATGATCCTGTTCCGAAGTCTGTCCATCCTCTCCAAATGGCCGGCAAGTATGCAGGATTATAATCCCGATAAGATGCAGTACCTAACCAAAGATCCCAATCCAATTCCTTTGGTATATCAAATCTCCCAGTTGGCAAAGAAACACCCGATGGCCATACAGGACGATTGGTCCAAACATGAACAGTATGTACAGAGCCGATCACTCCTGCCTGTATCCACGTTTCTACATTTCTTGTATCATCACCGCTGCTTCCCTGGTTACCCATTTGCGTAACCACTTTATATTTTTTTTCAGCCTGTGTTAATATTCTTGCTTCATAAATATCATGGGTCAAAGGTTTTTCTACATATACGTGTTTACCCAATTGCATACAAGGCAATGCGCATACTGCATGCATGTGATCAGGAGTTGTTACCATCACAGCATCAATATTCTTGTGCTCTTTATCGAGCATCTCCCTGAAATTTTTATAGTAAGGAGCATTGGGCCATTTTTTTCTTGCATTCACCGCCATGCGATCATCTACATCACAAAGAGCCACTATATTTTCAGCGCCATTGTTCCATGCATAAGGAAGATTCACTTCAGCTTTTCCTCCTACTCCAATTCCAGCAATATTTAATTTATCACTCGGTGCTATAAATCCTTTTCCTAAAACATGTCGTGGTACGATCATAAATCCACCGGTGACAATTGATGCATCGCGTAAAAAAGAACGACGGGAATAATTTCCGGGAGTTTTCTTTTTCATTGGCAAATTTTTATCAAGGTACTAAACCAGGAGATCATTGAAAAAATATGTTTTCATCTTCCTTTTAAAAAATCGCAAAACATATACCTAACTTCACTGGATGAAAAATATATTTCTAATTATAGGTGCTATATGGCTGGCGTCTTTTTCTTGTAAAAAAGACAACGAGCCCGTAAATAATACTACTGTTGAAAAGAAATTTTATCGTTGGGATGAATTCAACATGGGTGTTGATCTTTCTTATGTAAACCAGGTAGAAGATTATGGCGGTGTTTACAGTGATTCGGGAAACGTGAAAGATTGTTTCAAAATATTAAAAGATCATGGCGCTAATACTGTTCGTGTACGACTCTGGCATACTCCAACATGGGTCGGCAATTTGAATAATGGAAAAATGTACTACGATCTTTATGGAGTAGAGAAAACAATTCGTCGTGCAAAAGAAGCAGGCATGGCAGTTAGTCTCGATATCCATTATAGTGATCGTTGGGCTGATCCGGCTGCGCAGGAAACACCAGCTGCATGGGCAGGTTTATCGTTGAATATTCTTAAAGATTCTGTTTACAATTACACATTAGCCGTTTTAAATTATTATAAAAGCAAAAACCTTACACCTGAGTTAGTGCAGGTGGGAAATGAAACCAACAATGGTATGTGCTGGCCGGTTGGTAAAGTTATAAATAACAATTTTGCTGCGTACGCCACATTATTGAAAAGTGGTATTAAAGCAGTTCGTGATTTTTCCGCTACATCTTCTATCAAACCAAAAATTATTCTACATGAAGCTCAACTGCAATCTGCAGGTTGGTGGGCGAATGGGATTACCAATGAAGGTGTAACCGACTATGATATTATTGGGTTATCGCATTACACTAAATGGTCAACCGTAAAATCAATGCAGGGAGTAACTGATACGATCAGGAAACTTGTTAACACCTATAATAAAACTGTGATGATCGTGGAAACCGGTTATCCATGGACAACGGGCAATGCCGATAGCTACAGTAATATTTTTTCAGCCAGTGATACAGCGCCTGGCTATTCAATTTCGGTTGATGACCAATATCGTTATTTTAAAGATCTGACACAGGCTGTTATCAATGGCGGAGGCAAAGGCATTCAGTATTGGGAACCTGCATGGATCACATCAAGACTTAATGATAGCTGGGGAACCGGCTCCTCCTGGGATAATGTAACCTTATTTGATTTCACCGGCAATGTATTGAAGGGTGCTGACTATATGTGTACGCCTTATAAATTTTAAAAAATGGATCGTACCTATTGGGAAAAAATTGCTCCTGAATACAATGAAGAAATTTTTGATGTTTTAAAAAATGACAGTAAAGGAATAATTGTCTCTGCGATAAAAAAAGTTTCATCAAAAAATAAAACGGTTATAGATATTGGCTGCGCCATTGGCAAATGGTTGCCCGTCCTCTCTCCTGCTTTTAAAAAAGTGTATGCGGTTGATATATCAGCAGAAAATCTTGAAATAGCTAAAAAGCTTTACCAGAAATTTATAAATGTTGAATACGACCGTATTGATATGTCAAACCCAAAAGCAAAAATGCCTTTGTGCGATGTTGGCATTTGCATCAATGCTATCCTTACTGATTCATTGAAAAAGAGAACTATTTTTTTTTCAAACATTAAAAAGTGTATAAAGAGAAATGGTCATCTGATCCTTGTCATTCCTTCTCTTGAATCTTCTATGCTCACTTCTATCATCCGCCAACGATGGAATCCCGATAAAGATGCAAAAGGGGTGATCAGTAAAAAAAATAGTAGTGTTCAATTAAAAAATATTTTACAAGGCAATGCGGAAATTGACAAGGTTCCTACCAAACATTACTTAAAAGAAGAGTTACAATTATTGCTTTCGAACGAAGGGTTTACGGCAGAAGATTTTCAAAAAGTAGAATACGAATGGGACACAGAGTTTTTAAAGCCTCCAAAGTGGTTAAGAGATCCAAAACCCTGGGATTGGATGGTAGTAGCAAGGAAGTTATGATTCCAAACTCATTGTCGATTTTAGATTTCGGATTGCAGATTTTAGATTTTAAATCCGAAATCATCATTCTAAAATCTAAAATTGCAATTAATCCCCTTTGGATTTTGTCACTTTCCCCCACCTGTGGAAAATTTTAACTGTTTTGCATCGTTATTAAAACAGACATTTACAAAACCCAATGCCGCCAATGGAAACCACTAAAGAACTATCCGCACTTTTCACCCTCATCGACGATCCTGATGAAGAGGTCTTTGGCGCCGTATCAGAAAAAATAATTGACTACGGCAAAAACATTATTCCAAGTCTTGAACATTTATGGGAAACGATCCCTGACGAAAATGTGCAACATCGCATTGAACTTCTCATTCATCGTTTGCATTATCGTGACCTTAGTGAAGATTTCAGGCAATGGAATGTTTCCGGTCATCATGACCTGATGCTTGGCGCATTGCTCGTTTCTAAATTTCAATATCCTGATCTTGCCACCGCACCTGTATTACAGGAAATAGAAAAGATCCGTCGTAACATCTGGCTTGAATTGAATAACTACCTCACTCCTCTTGAACAAATAAATATTGTCACCAGTATACTTTATAGTTACTACGGATTGAAAGGGGGAGAAATAAACTACCAGGAAACGAATGAGTTTTTAATTCACAAAACACTGGAAGCAAAAAGAGGCAACCAACTTAGCAACGGCATTTTATATCTTGTACTTTCCGAGTTGCTTGATATTCCTGTAAAAGCAGTTTCTATCCCGAAACAATTTGTACTGGCTTATTTCAAACATGGCTACAGTGATGAAACACTTGAAAATCCACAGGAGAAAATTGAATTTTATATAGATCCTACAAGCGGACAAGTATTTACTCATAAAGATGTAGCGAGTTATTTTAAAAGAATTTCTGTTGAACCTTCCCCGGCTTTTTTCAAGCCGCAAAACAATCGCTCTGTTATAAAGTACTTACTGGAAGAAAACAGTAAATGTTTTACAAGCGAAAAGGACCTCCATAAACAAAAAGAATTACAGGATTTAGCTAACTTACTGGACTAAATAAAAATTATGTCCGTTATTTCCTGGAGTGATTTTGAAAAAGTTGAGATCCGTTGCGGTACCGTTATTGATGTAAAAGATTTCCCAAAAGCAAGAAAACCATCTTACCAAATATGGATCGATTTTGGCGCTGAATTAGGTATCAAAAAATCTTCAGCACAGGTTACTAATTACTATAAAAAAGAAGACCTCGTTAATAAACAAGTAATCGCGGTCGTTAATTTCCCTCCTAAACAAATTGCCGACTTCTTCAGTGAATGTCTTGTCCTTGGTGTTTATGATGAAAACAATCATGTAATTTTATTGCAACCCGAAAGGACAGTTAAAAATGGACAACGCATCGGCTGACATACCTGGCATAGTTTCTTACACAACTTATTATCACTCTCCTGTTGGCTTGCTCAAAATTTCAGGAACTGAAAATTATATAAGTGAAATCTCTTTTTTTGATAAAGTTCAAAAACCGGAAGGCAGGAGAAAAAACTTACCGCCACTAATGATACAATGTCTTGAGCAATTGATCCAATATTTCCAGGGAGAAAGAAGAGTTTTTGAATTAGCAATTCATCAGGCAGGCAGTCCATTTCAGCAAGAAGTTTGGAATGAACTAATGACAATTCCTTATGGAAAAACGATCAGCTATCTTGAATTGGCAAGAAAAACTGGTGATACAAAAGCAACAAGGGCTGTTGCAAATGCGAACGGGAGAAACAATGTTGCTATCATCGTGCCCTGCCATCGGGTAATTGGTTCTAATCGTGAATTGATCGGTTATGGCGGAGGTTTATGGAGAAAGAAATGGTTGCTTGAACTTGAAGCAAAAGTGGCACATGGAGTACAGACACTTTTTTAAGGGCATTGCTTCCTTGCTAAAGTATCGGGAGGCAATACTCCATTATTCATTATGAGTAACGTCTGGCGGCTAAGCCCAACACTTTTTGCATACATGCAAACCGTGTCTGAAAAAAGATCCCAGTTAATTCCGGTTGTATCTTTTACGTAAATACAAAGTGTATCGGTACTGTATGTCCTGGCGCATCGAAAAACTCCATAAAAATAATTGTACTTATTTCTGAGGGTTGTATCAAGTCCATATGTTTTTGCGCAATCAACTTCACAAGGCACAACTTTTGAGGTAGCAAGATAAATTATTGAGTAAAACAAAAGAGTCAAAGAAAGAATAAGGCTGGTTTTCAGTTTCATAAATTTTTAATCGACATTATAGAAAAGATACATCCTGCGATAACTGTAATTAAGTCTGACATACTGAACGTGAAATATGGCTTAAGAAAAAGTTGAATTATTTCAGAAACCATTAATATCACCAAAACAAATGCAAACATGAACCTTTGAGACATACGTATATACAAATGGTTTAAAATAAAAATTGCTGAAGTAAAAGAATAAGCCCAGCAAAAGTCAGGACCGGAATAAATTATCCACCTTGTAATTATAGAATAGCTTTCAGCTTTTAGCTGTTCATTGAATTTCCAATTCAAAAACCTGGTGATCCAAACATTTGGACGATAAAAAATATAAATAAAAAACCCAACCAATAAGGGAAGAAAAACGTGAAGCAGAATTTTAAAAAAAAGGGATTTGCCACTTTTCATTACATCATCGATTCACTGGTAAAGCCAAGCGGTAATAATTGGCTGGCTTTTTCAAAAACAAATATTTTTCCTTCAAGCCCCGCGAGTATTAATCGAATTGGTTTTTTTACACGCATCTCATACTCCTGTAATGATTGGCGGCACATACCACAGGGGGCAATTGGTTGATTACTGTTTCCATTTCCGCTATGATAACTGATGGCCATAGTATCAATAGCCACTTCAGGATATAATGTAGAAGCAGATGCAAGCAAAACTCTTTCTGCACATAAGCCGACAGGGTAGGATGCATTTTCCTGGTTAGTGCCAGCAACAATTTCTCCATTCACCAGTTTTGCTGCAGCGCCAACATAAAAATTTGAATAAGGCGCATACGCCTGCTTTGTTACTTCACGGGCTTCATTCAACAGCCATGCATCTTCTTTAGTGAGCTCATTGATATCATCAAAAACTTTATAACTGATCTCAATTTTATTTTCCTTCATGTCGATAAGTTAATCCTTTTTCCTAAAACAACAAATCCCGCCAGAAGCGGGATCGTTGAAATTATTTTACAAATCTGAATAGCCTGTTCCATCTCGGTCCTTTATCCCAACTGAACCAGATTAGCGATGCTTTACCAACGATCCGGTCTTCGGGAACAAAACCCCAGAAACGACTGTCTTGCGAATTATGCCGGTTATCTCCCATCATCCAATAGTAATCCATTTTAAATGTATAGCTGGTCACTTCTTTTCCATTCAAAAAGAACTTACCATCCTTCATATAAAAATCATTGTGTTCATATACACGAATGGCTCTTTCATAGAGCGAATAATTTTCAGCTGTCAAAGGCAACGATACTCCTTTTTTAGGTATCCACAATCCATCGCCGCCAAAGTTATCTACAGACCATTTATGCAAAGTATCATAAGGAAAGATCATTAGTGGATGCGGCTCTTCATCAAGATCAGGGTCGATCTTTTTGATCAAAGATGATTTTTCTAAAATAGCTTTTTCAGCAGTTGTCAGGTTGATAACGTACCGGTACCTGTTTTGAGGATCATCCTGGTAAAAATCTCCATCGTTCAGTTTAATACCTATATCTTCTAATCCTGCTTCATCAAGACTTACATTTTCTTTTACTTCAACCACATATTTAAAAGGAGAATTCGGCGGAGCCACTTGTTTTACTCCATTCACATATACATCACTCTTAATTATCTTAATAGTATCACCTGCAACAGCAACACAACGTTTAACATAATTATCTGTTTTATCAGCCGGATGAACGACAATGGGAAAATTTTGTGGATCATTCAAAATTTCACCAGGGCCAGCTTTCATTGTTCTTCCACCGGCCATATAATACGTTGGTTCACCTGCCTGGTCCTTCCGTTTGATCTCATAATAAGGAACAGCAGATTCAAAACCGTCTGCATGTATAACGGTATCGCCGGCAGGGAAATTAAACACTACTGCATCTCCTCTTCTCACCGGTTTTTGCCACCAGCGTATATAAGGTAGTTTGATCGCCTGGCTGTAAGATTTAGTTCCTAAGCCCGGAATGTAATTGTGTATAAATGGAATTGATAATGGCGTATTAGGAACTCTTGGGCCATAGCTTATCTTACTTACAAAAAGAAAATCATTTACCAGTAATGATTTTTCCATTGATCCTGTTGGAATGGTATAGGCTTCAAAAATAAAAAGTCGGATAAGTGTCGCGGCTACTATTGCGAACACTGCTGCATCGATCCATTCTCTTACACCAGATTTTTTATGTTTCCTGGCAGCTTCCGCTCCAATGAATTTTGTATCCTTTGTGTTAGCTATGTAAGGAAAATATACAGGTGCAAGTAAGGAAGCACCGGCATGGTGTAAAACAGAATATTTTCCAAAGATCTTCGCAAACTCGATAAATATTCCCATGCTGATGAACCAACCACCCACAGGTATAAATTGCCAGAAAACCCAATGCTTCGGTCTTTGTGCAAGTTCTTGCATCACCCACGTATCTGGTGCGCCGGCTTTTTGAAATAATTTATAAAAACCAAAGGCAGGAAGAAAAACAATAAGGGTACCGATAAGGTAGATAATGAATAGGTGCTGTAAAGGCATTCAGTGATTTTTTAATGCGGACAAAGATAATGGTTACGTTCTATTTCGATCAGAAGCTGTAATGACAGGCGGCTATCAGGGTTTATAAATCTTACAAAGGAAATGTTAATGATGCAAAAGAAACTATTTGGGCACAACATAAGACTTCACATCTTCTGTGGAGATCGTTTTGCCTGAAAGAATAATAAGTCTTTCAACCACGTTTCGTAATTCACGTATATTACCTGTCCAGTTATACTCCTGTAATAATTTAAATGCTTCTTCGTCAATATTTTTTTTAGCAATACCATATTCGGTGCAGATATCAGAAAGAAACCTTTCAACAAGTAAGGGAATATCATCTTTTCTTTCATTGAGTGAGGGCACATGAATAAGAATAACACTTAAGCGATGATACAGATCAAGACGAAAACGCTTTTCTTCCACTTCTTTCAGCAGATCTTTATTAGTAGCTGCAATAACTCTTACATCCACATTGATATCCTTATCTGCTCCTACCCTGGTGATCTTTCCTTCCTGTAATGCCCGCAAAACTTTTGCCTGTGCATTCAAACTCATATCGCCTATCTCATCAAGAAATAAGGTACCGCCATTCGCTTGTTCAAATTTTCCAATACGTTGTTTGATAGCAGAAGTAAAAGAACCTTTTTCATGACCAAACAATTCGCTTTCTATAAGTTCACTTGGAATAGCAGCGCAGTTCACTTCCACTAACTGGCCGGAAGCACGGCTGCTTTTTTCATGCACCCACCTTGCCACCAATTCTTTTCCCACTCCATTTTCCCCGGTAATAAGTATTCGTGCATCCGTAGGTGCCACTTTTTCGATCGTCTCTTTTATTTTTTTTATAGGGTTTGATTCACCGATCATATCCTGCACACGATTCACTTTACGCTTCAGCACTTTGGTTTCAGTTACCAAAGAACTTCTGTCCATTGCATTACGAATGGTGATAAGCATGCGGTTGAGATCCGGGGGCTTAGAGATATAATCAAAAGCTCCTTTTTTAACTGCATCTACTGCCGTTTCTATGTTACCATGCCCAGAGATCATGATCACCGGAACATCAGCATTTGATTCAGTGGCTTTTTGTAAAAATTCAATTCCATCAAGTTTGGGCATCTTGATATCACAAAGCACTACGTCATAAGATCTTTCTTTGAATTTTTTTAAACCTTCCTCACCATCGCCGGCTTCTTCAGTTTTATATCCCTCGGCAGAAAGTATTTCAGTGAGTGCCTTTCGGATCGCTTTTTCATCATCAATGATCAGTATATCAGCCATAATGTAAGGTTGTTCAATTGGCGTGAAAATAGTTCAAATCGAGAACATCTTAAAAAATCATTAACATAATGGGATATGGAAAATAATGGTTGGTGTTTCTCATCCAAAACCACAACCATGCCAACATACTTTCAGTTACTTACAGCTCTTTTGTTTGCGATCAGTTCCTGCACTGATGCCGAAAATGAAATTGAAACAGGACCAACTAATAAAATAACTACGATCAATGTAGAAACCATCCGGGGAATTCCTTTACCAAAGGGATTTAATTATGTGGAAGAAGGCGATTCAACTTACTCGAATTGGTTGCTTGATCTGAAGCTTAAAAAAAATAAAACTGTTTATCTCTACAATGGGAAATTAAAATCAAACCAGGATGTTCAATATGCCGTATTGGATATTGACATTGGGAAAAAAGATCTTATTCAATGTGCAGATGCGGCGATGAAGTTAAGAGCCGACCATCTTTTTGAAAAGCATTTATTTGATCAAATAAAATTTATAGCAACATCTGGGAACGAGTTATCATTTGAAAATTGGTTAAAAGGTATGCG
>VBAS01000139.1 GCA_005882975.1 Bacteroidota bacterium
GTACACCGAAGACGATGGGTGGACGGTTAGAACAAAAGATGGGAAACCTTCTGTGCATTTTGAACATGATGTGTGTATAAGAAAAAATGTGGCAGATATTCTTTCCGATTATACTCCAATAGAAGCAGCAGAAAAAGCGAATGTGAATTTATTCAGTGAGTATGTAGTAGTAGTTTAAATTTTCTTTTTGTATTCCCATTCCCACACCTCACCATCGTCAGGGTCAGTTACGAACCCCAACAAAATAAAATTATTTTTCTCCAGTATTCTTGTTGAGTAACTTTTTTCGGGAAGGGTTCTTGCCGTAATTCTTACTGAAGGATCAGTGGTCAGTGATAACTCAACTAATTGTTTGCAGATCCTTGTACCTATACCTTTTTGCCGATGGCTTTCCATGGTGCCATACGATATTTCAACAGTATTATTGATCGGTCTTCCTTTGAATGCTGCATTACCGGTCAGTTCACCATTTTCTTCTACATAGTAGCAGAGCCATGGTGGGTTAAAGCCAACTCTTTTATAAAAATCAATGCACATATCCAGACTTTCATTGCATAAAGGATTTTTTGCAAACGCTTCGTTTTCTTCCAGTGTTTCTTTGATTGCCAGTAGAGTCATATTTATTCAATTTCAATATCGTATTTATCTAAAAGCCCAGTGATACCATGAATTGAGAACTTCGCTTTTTTGATCTTATTTATTTCAGGATCGATCGAGTAATTGCGGGAAGTACGGAGATCTGCTTTTTCTAAGATCGTTCTTTCAAATCTTGCTCCGTCAAGATCGCAGTTGTCGAATAAAGAGTTTGTAAGATCTGCTTCGGTAAAATCAACTTCTGAAAGATTTGAATTTTCAAACCTTGTTTTTTTGAGCTTCAATTTATAAAAGGAAGAAAGCTTTAGAAAACAGTTATCAAAATCAACTTCAAAAAGAAATGGATCACAATTTTCGAAATGCATACCTAATAACTTGCAATCTTTAAACCTGACATTCTTTAAACCTGTCTTTATAAGATTTACTGAACTAAGGTTACAAGAGCTAAATTCACATTCCAAAAAAACTCTTTGGGATAGATCAGCATTAGAAAAATCACAATTAGTAAAAACGCAATTTTCGTAATCCGCAATTGCAAATTCATTTGTAGTAAAATCTTCTTTCTCAAATTTCTGGTCTTGAATATATATTCGCTCCATTTTTTGCATTTCGGTTTCCAATGTTATTTCTCAACCAAACTCAACCATTTTTTTATTGCAGCCTGAAGCAATTTTTCTTTTGACTTTACATCTTTCATGTCTTTAAATATGGTGATACGTCTACCATCTTTATAGTCACCTTCAAGCAGACCGGATTTATCGTTGACTTTTGCGCCGCTGGGAAAAACCAACATTATTCTTTCTTTAAAAAGATTCATAACGGCGATATCCCTTTTGTATTCTTTAGGGTCAAATGGTTTCATTTCACCTGTATAATAGAAGCTCGGATTATTCCATTTGATGTGTTCGCCAATCTCCTTGTCAGTTTTTAAAATGACCTGTCGAATAGATTCAATTATTTTTCCAAAAGAAGGATCAAGTTTTTTTATATGTGCTGTCACCTGTTCTGTATCCGTAAGCTTTGCTGCTTTTGCCATATATGAATATATGAAGGTTTTCAAATATTCATATATCATCCAACTGTCCTTTCACCTGTACATAGCTCCAGGCAGTGAAGGGCAGAATGATCATAAGAAGAAATACCCAATAAGTATTTAAAGTAAAAAAAAGTAAAAAAGTAATTAATAAAAGATAAAATGGATAAATAAAAAGCGATAAAACTATCTGCATAGCATCCAAATGCCCCGTGTTGTTATACTTTTTATGTACCCAATATTTTATCGGTAAATAAAGCGGTGCATGAATAAGCCAGCCTATAGCAGCAGGCATTGCAAGCAATATCTTAGTAAGCAAAGAGGGATTTATTTCCAGTAACTCTTTTTGTTTCTTTTTATCTTCTTTTTCAATTTCAAAAACGAGTGGACTCAATTCCTGCTGTAGCTTATTATTAAAAACCTGGTTCCATGCTCCATCGCTCAGATCCTTATCAAAATCATTTGCGGTAAAAATGTTTCCAAAGTTGACAAACAGGTTTTTCCCGAACCGCTTAAATGAACTGTAGTTGATGCCAACCGGTAAGATATTTAATGGAATATTTTCCTGCTGGCATTTATAGGCAAGCCTTGCAGTTCCCTTTTTTAATGGACGAAGATGCCATTCATTAACACAAAGGCCTTCACTAAAAATGAGTACGATCTCACCTCTTTTGAAAAGTCCAATACACGCATTAAAGGTTTTATAGTTCTCAGAAAGATTTTCGACGCCTTCGCTGGGCCGGTAAACAGGTAACATTTTAAACTTATTAAACAGGTTTGTAATTCGTTTATTCAAAAATGCATCACCTCTTGTCAAAGACCAGATCGGTTTTTCAAAAAGTATATCCATCAGCACGGCGTCAAGAAAAGAATTAGGATGACTGCATGCAAGGATCAGAGGACCTTTTTCTTTTAGTAGTTCAGGTTTGTTAATAATGATCTTTCTGCAGAATATCTTAGCGGCCAGTCTTACTATTACTTTTAAAACAGAATAAAGCATGTCTCTGTAATGATAATTAATTATTAGTAATTAATTATTAATAATTCTTCATTTTTGTAAGGTGTCAAAGCAACTAATAGTAATAGGCGGAGGAGCAGCAGGATTTTTCTGTGCAGTAAACGCTACACGGATGGATCGGTCATTAAAAGTAACCATCATCGAAAAAAGTAATAAGCTGCTTTCGAAAGTAAAAGTTAGTGGTGGTGGACGCTGTAATGTCACACATGCTTGTTTTGATATTGCAGAGATGTGTAAGCGATATCCAAGAGGACAGCATTTTGTAAAGAAAGCATTCCATCAATTTTTTACCACCGATACGATCAATTGGTTTGAAGAAAGAGGAGTAAAGCTGAAAACCGAAGAAGATGGAAGAATGTTCCCGGTTACTAATTCATCGCAGACTATTATTGATAGTTTGCTTAAAGAAACAAATAAGTTTGGAGTAGAAATATTGATGAACAAGGAAGTCAAAAGCTTGTCAATGGTGAATGGTCAATGGTCAATAAAGTTTTCTAACTCCGAAACACTAACTGCGGATTTTGTTTGTGTTGCAAGCGGCGGCTACCCAAAATCTTCGATGTTTGATTGGTTGAAAGACTTAAGTCATACAATTGAAGAACCAGTTCCTTCATTGTTCACTTTTAACTTGCCTAAACATCCAATTACAAAATTGATGGGAGTGAGTGTTGAAAAAGCAAAAGTCAAAATTCAAAACTCAAAACTTGATGAGGAAGGGCCATTACTAATTACGCATTGGGGGTTGAGTGGTCCAGTTGTATTACGATTAAGTGCATGGGGAGCCCGGGAGTTAAAAGAAAGAAAT
The DNA here is from genome assembly GCA_005882975.1 of Bacteroidota bacterium. Taxonomy (GTDB): domain Bacteria; phylum Bacteroidota; class Bacteroidia; order Chitinophagales; family Chitinophagaceae; genus VBAS01. The sequence goes on from VBAS01000139.1 coordinate 3,451, forward strand.
TGGGAATTTGGAATTAGTGTGAATTGGTTGCCGGATTATAATGAGGAGACTCTTAGAAAAAAAATCCAGGAATTAAGAAATACAAATGCTTCGCAAAAGATCGTCAATAAAAATTATTTTGGATTGCCCGCAAGACTATGGGAGTTTTTTGCTGAACAATCAGGAACAAAGAATGAATGGCGCTGGGCTGATCTTCCTTCAACTGAGCAAAACAAGTTCATAAAAAATCTTTGCAGTTATGAATGTGAAGTAAAAGGCAAAACAACTTTTAAAGAAGAGTTTGTAACTGCAGGTGGAATAAAACTAAATGAAGTAGATGCTAACACGATGATGAGTAAAAAAGTTCCAAATCTTTTCTTTGCTGGTGAAGTATTGGATGTTGATGGAATAACCGGTGGGTTTAATTTTCAACATGCTTGGACCAGTGGATTTGTAGCGGCGAAAAGTATTGCGGAAAAATAAATAAGATTTCACGCAGCGAACGCAAAGGAATTATCTCATGTCCGCTGCGTCTCTATATCGCTGCGATCGCTGCGAGAAATAAAAAGCTGGATAGCGAATCTAATAGTACAAGAGTGCGACGCAACGGCTGCCAAATCAAGGATTTAAAGTTTGGTTCATAACCCAAAAACTCTTGATTCCGGACTCCTGACTAAGAACTATTTGCCCTATCTTTGCCGCCCTCCGGTCCCGATAGCTAGTGGGATAAACCCCGGACAAT
>VBAS01000140.1 GCA_005882975.1 Bacteroidota bacterium
TTCATTATGCCCAAAAGTGTTCTGAAGTCTAAAAATTTTGACATTTAACGTTTTTGAAAGCCGATGTTCGACAGTCAATTAATGTAGGTGAGAACTACATGTTGTCAAAGTTTCATGGTCGTCGGTGCATTATTGGCTTTCTGGCTTAACTTATTTGTTTAACTTTCTATTTAAAACAACTATTTTTCAAAGAAACGCAAAATTTATGCTTAAAACTCTCTTCTCGGTTCATTTATTATATGATTTATACAAATAATATCAATAATAAAGAATACTTTAATATTTTTACTCCATAAAAATAATATTTTTTGTAAGTGCTTCCTCAATGAAAGGCGTCTTATTTTTTAAGTTGGAGATAATTATAGGCACCAATTTTTGTTTTCTTTTACAAGGTGTTGATACTCCAAATGCCCAAACCAACCACAATAATTCTGATACTAAAAACATTCTTGCAAATGACTCCTCCGCTTCTTCAAGCTGTGCCCATATACGAAGCTGTTCCAGAGCATTAACAGGATTAGATGGCAAATTTGTCTTTTTTATAACGGTATGTCTTTTGTTTTCCGAAGATGTAGGGTTATTAGAACGCATTACCTTTAGATTTTCTCGTAAACTTGCTGTACCTTTTTCTGGAATATAATTATTAATGTCTCTCCAAGTTTTTTGGCGACTTTTCATATAGATTGAGACGCATCTTTCATAAATGAATTTCAATTCCTCATTTTCTAATTCAACATTTATTTCTACATTTGAAGATTTCAAAACTTCAGTAAGCAACTGGTTCAAATGTAAGTTGATAAGAAGACTGTTTTTTATATAACACAGAATATTTGGTCCTAGCTCGCTATGTTTCTCAAACAATTCAATCACCAAAGATTCTAGATGATACATGAACCGAATGAATTCAGATCCAGGTATGATGTTAGTAGTTTGTGATTTTGTTTCTAGCACATACTCAACCTTTTCAATGCATAGAGCTCCAAGTAAAATTCGCATAATTGAGAATTTTGGATGGGAATTCATCAAATGATCTCTTTTAAGTAACTTGAAAAGTAGCCAACCAACAATATAAGAAAATTTGGAAGCTTCTGCGCGATTCAAGGTGATAATTGCTTTAGGGATCAAAGTAGGATCTGCTTGCTCTTGTATGCTTTTGTTTTTGTAGAAATCACCCCTAAATGTTTCCTCTAACACTTTGTGAATTAGGAAATAAACAACTAATCGTTGTGTATCAAGTGAACTTTGAGAAATTCCGATCTCTTGAAATTGTTGAAACCAAATTCCTGAACAAAGATAGTTATTCAAGCTAGCTTCCAGGTGAGAAGTCCATGTGGTCATCCAAAGACTTCCTTTTTTTTTAGGTATAGATTTCAAGGCAATATCTTTAAAATCTTTCTTCCATCTTTCAAGTAAGGGAATAATTCCATTATTATAGAGCAATAAATTAAAGAGCTGCTGACGTTCAGTTTGTAAAAGGAGGACTTGTTGATTTTGTTGAGATAATGTTGAAATTTCAATTCGTCCCATAAACAGATCATCTAAAAGAAGACTTTCAAATACTCGTTGCACAAAAGGAGACATATCAGATAAACGCTTAGTATGGCTTAATAAGGCAGGATGTAAGTTGTTATCTTTTAATGATTTTTTTCCATAGTGACTATTTGTAAAAAAATTTATTAATAAACGTTTTAGACTTTAATGTTAAATACAAAATCAATTAATATATTTACCATCGAGAAAGATTATCAAATTCCATTCCAGTATGATTTGAAGTTCCATAATTTAGACTTTTTATCTCAGCAGTTATTCTTGCAGTAATTTGAAATTTATTTAATGCGTGACCATATCCTTTTAGTGTCTGGGTAGAAGAATCACCTCCAAGTTGCCTAATTGTACCAAATAATCCTTCTAACATGTCTTGAGATACTTTGCAAGGTTTAATTGTTACATTTGGATGTAAAGTAAAAATGTCTTTTACCATTCCAAGAAAACCTTGGATGGATAAGAGCAAATCAAACTGGCACTGTGGCGAGATCCAGTTCAGTATGCTAGTCTTTTGACTATCTCTAATTACAAACCAATCTTGAATTTCTTTTAAAGTTTGAAGACGAGAATCATCAAGATTTTCCAAAGATTTCTTGCTATGAAATATTTGCCGGTAAAGGTACGAGTATCTTATAAATTCCTTTTAAATAAAATTTGTTAATATTTATATTTTTTATATACTAACATCTTTTATTATTACTTACTCTTGTTCCAGAAGATATTTCTTTTAATTCATCAATCATTTCCATTGCATTTTCAACATCTCTTGACAAAGTTTGCTCAGCAAGGTCAACTCTCATTTTGCTCCATGATGTCAGCCAAACATGACGTTTAGTAAGTCTTGTAATCTTTGCTGTTGAATTTTTACAAGTATAATCATAAACACCTTGAATATGACGCCAACTAACTTCTTTTCCATCTATCATAATTTCTCTAATGTTCCGACCCTTGCCTTCTCCAATATGACTTTTTGAAAGATTGTTTCGTAGCTTTTTAAAAACATGAGTGGGATCACTAATAAAATACCATGGTGTTCCAGTTATTGGGTTAATTGTTTTATGATTTGCCCAATGTATCTGGACGTCATAAAGAGGCCTAACATATATATTCTGGGACACAACAGCTACTTTCCATTCTTCTTTAGTAGATAAGATCATAATAACAAAAGTTTGTGTTATAGAATCAAGACTTGTAACAATAGCTTCGTGCCATTTATTGTCCTTTGGATTTTTAAACTCACAAGAATCGTTAATAATCCAATTTTTTTTAGTAGGCATTGGTGGTCTTAATGAATTACGATCAACTTGAATTTCACTAGATAAGGATGGATCCAGTAAACGTACTGTAAATTTACTACGATCAAGGTTTGTTGCTATAATTTTTGCTTGTTCATAATTGTTTTTTCCAATATTAACTTCAACAATATCATCTAGAGACCAGGTAGAAGCCCACCAGTCAAAACTTTTAATATGATTTCTGTTTTCACCAGCACCATCACAAATAGATCCAATAGTATGAATACCAATACATTCAAGGTTGGCTGCAAGTTGAAACAGTATTTTATTGATTTCGTGTGCAGTAAGAGTATTGATACCATAGTACGCTATAGGATATGCAAATTTACAAGTAGCTGAATGCCAAACAATTTGATGCACCTGAGTTGCTATTCCCCGATTATGATCAGAACTTATTGAATTATTAGGTAGGTTACTTTCCATCTGCAATTCTGTTTGTAATTCTTTTTCACATTGCATCATAAATAATTGCAATTCTTCTTTCTCATCTTCAAAATCTAAATATCCAACATAGCAATTATCTCTATCAAATAGCAAATATGGGTAATTGATTTTAAAAATATTTTCTTTAGTTAAATATTTTATGAATTTACCTTTCTGTATTTTAAAGGAATCATGAGAAAAAAAGCCAATCCGTCCATGATTACTGATATTTTCCACTGCCATCTTTTGTAAAATATGGTAAGCAGTTTTGTTTTGCCATCCTGAATATTGTTGGCTTTCATTCATGTAGCTTTTTAAGGTAGATACTGAAGGTAATCGCATAATACTTTTCATTGCTTCATAAGCAGTATGGCCTCCTCGACTGTAAACTGAAATAGCCCATCGCAAGAACCTAAAAAATAATAAAATTTAATATATCTGGTACGTCCTTTTTGTTTTAATAATTGTAATATGTACTTACATGTGATGATATCTTACTCCTTTTGCTTTACCACTTTGAATTCTAATTAATTCTTGGAAAATTGGGCTAAAAGTAGAAATGTCAACTTCATTTTTGGCAACTCTACTAGATATTTCTTGTGCAATTTGACTCAGGTTCTCTGATACTTCCTCCTCTTCATTATCTATCTTTTGTTGAATCCGATCTTGTAAAGTATGTATAATCTGATTCTGCTTTGTTATTTTCTTTAATAAAATTAATTTTTACAAGTTTTAGTTATTTAATTTAATATATTTTAATTATAAATAATCTTTACCTTTCTTTGCAGTTGAACTTTTTCTGCTAAAACTTCCTGAGATGCGTGACTAACTTTAATAGGTGAAATACCATTAAGGTGCCGATTTCTGATTTTTATTAACGTGTCTCTCAATTTTTGACAATTCTGGCATATATTTATATCATTTATTAACAAGTCACAATCTACTCTTCTGTAGGCTTC
>VBAS01000141.1 GCA_005882975.1 Bacteroidota bacterium
AAAGTGTTATATAAAAAAAATAAATACAAAATAAATAAAAATCTTACCTGTTACAGCCCGCGTCCTACAAAATCCCGCCGCACCCAAGAAAGAAATAAAAATCTTACCTGATACAGCCCAACAGGGCGGACATAATTATTATCACATGCCGATCATTTGCCGATCATAATATATGTGATATCACATTAAATTGAAGCATTATTTTAAACCATAAATGTATAAAAAAATTACATTAAATTATTTTATTTAATAGTTTAAAGTATTAATAATTTAGTATAGAATTTTTGTGGCAAAATAAAATGTAATGCCAAAGTTAGCTTTCGGCCGAATTTTTCAATTAATTCATATATGCCGATCATTTCCTAATCAGATTTTAAAGCTTCGGGCCAAGCCACAGAACTTCGGGCCAAACTTGAAACTTTTATGGGTTATAGATTAATGGCTTTAAAATTAATGGCCGAAGTAATCCTGCATAATTTTAGGTAATCCTGGAGTTATGGCCAAATTAATATTTGCAATTATATTGTTATAATCTATAAAATAAATATAAATTTTCAAAACGCCATTTCTCAATCAATTTTGCACAAATATTTATGAATTTACTATCAAAATGTTCGTCTTAATGAGACGAATCTAACAAGCCATAAAGCATTAAATTCTGATCACTGGATGATAATATAATATCAAATTACTTTTAATTTTTTATTAAATATTAAAATTCAGCCCATTTTTGGGTTTTAGGTAATTTTTGAATTTGAAAGCATTAAATTTTCGGCCTTTTGTATAAATTCTGATAACAAATAAAATTATGTAATTAAACTTGTTGTTAATTAAATTTGTCATTAATTATTTCCAATTTTTTTTATAAATAGCCTAAAAATTGTATGAAATTCTTTATTTTTAAAAAATAAATTATCAAAAATTTAAATTAAAAATGGAAATAGAAACCACATTAAATGTCTGTAATTTTTATTCTACTGACTGCAAAGGAAAAATTAGAACAATTACTGAAAATACAAATATTCCATTAACAAAGAAAGAAATTATTTTAGTTGGTATGAAACTATGCCAAACTCATTATAACAGATTTATTGTTAATGAAGCTCATAATCTTGAATATAATAAATCTTGTTCTCATCCAAAACATGATATATATAAAACACAATCAAAAAATGAAAATAAAAAATCAAAACTTAATCTTAAAAAAGTTCCAACAAGATTAATTGAAGTGTTAGGATTAGATGAATTTGCAGAAATTTGTAGTATGTGTAGAAAAAAAACTGACAAAGATCCTGAGTATTTACAAGCTGAAGAATATAATGCACCAATTTCTAAAAAAGAAAATGATGATAATATATTAAATATAGGAAATCATACTTATTCATTTAGAAAAGATGTTTTATATAGTGGAGAAGAGCTAAAGCAGTTTGAATCAGATTATCAAGAGATTATAACACAATTAACAATTTCAAATGAAATTAGTTTAAGTGATAAAATTAAAAAAATGTCCAACATTCTTTATAAAAATCAAAGAGTTTTAAAACAAAAAACAATTTATGATCCTGATGAATTTAAAATTATGTTAGAGGAAGCAGATGCAGATTTAATTGGATTTTTTGATGAATTGTATAAGGGAACTAATCCTAATACAAAATCTGAAAAAACAAATAATAATAATAAAAAAAAGCTAGTTTCCTTATGTTATTTTTTAGCTAGTATTAATAACAAATATATAAATGGAATTAAAGCAGATATTGGATCATATTTAGAAACTTCTGGGGCATCATCTTCTTCTATTGATACACTTGCAAATATAGGATTATCAGTATCTCGAAGAACAGTAAATCGACAAAAAACTCATATTTCAGAAAATCATCAGTATACTGTAAATGACTATTGTTTACAAAACATTGAAAATATGTTAATACTTAATATTGATGATTATCATAATATCCATAGAAGAAATCAACCAACTCTATTAAAAACACATGATATTAATCATTTTGTAACAATTTTATTAAATTCAAATCCTAATATTCCTAAAATACCTTATTACTCATTAAACAGAATACCAATTCATAATCCTAAAGGTGTTGATTTTAAATTAATTATAGATTATATTGATGTTAACTTTATGAGTAAATTAGGAAAAAGTTATTATCAACAAAATGAAATGTGGAAGCAATATTTATCTGATGATTCTTATGAAAATAAATTGGAATTTCTTACTGTTCATAATTATGATGGACGTGTTCAAAATCAGCAAGAACTAAGATCAATGAAAAATAGTAAGTTGGTAGATTTTATCTTACATCCTTTGCACAGTACAAAGGATTATATTGAATCTTCAAATATTTTATTTAAAGTATTTGAGAAAATAGAACAAGAGGATTATTTAAATAATTTTGTGATACCTACAATTTGTGATTGGCCTGGTCAAGTAAATCTAAGAAGAGCTATTACATTAAGACTTAATAAAAAAGAAAATTCTGGAATTTCACCTCAAATATTAAGTATAATTCCTATGATTGGTCCACTACATATTTCTTTAAATAGCAGAGAAACATTATTTCAACAATATCATTTCTTTTTTGAAATGATATATCATGATCTTTTTGGAGCAAACAAGATTTTAGCACAAAAACCAAAACCAAGACTTATTAATCTTATATTAAATTTAACATTCTATGGATGGAAAAATATTCGAGATTTAATTATTAATCGTTTTGGAAATATAAAAGATGTTGAATATTTAATGATGATAGATTTATTAGACAATTCTTTGCCACTCACTTTAGACATATATGTTAAACTTTTCAGATGTGGATTTTTTGAGGGATACTTAGAAAGTATTATAAAAATTTGGATTTTATTTCAAAGATTGCATAGACATAATTATAATAAAGCACCACTTATATTTTTAAGTGATGTGTTTTATTGGACATTAAATGATCATCCAATACTAGATATTTTAAAAAATAATTTACCAATTTTTAATGATTATTTTGTTGAAAATTTTCATAGTTCCCTTAGATATCAAACAGCTGAATCAAATACTGATAAACAAATTATACAAAAAGCAAAAACTATTGATATTGAAAGAAATGATGATGGATTTAAAAATACTTTTATTAATACAAGAAATACAAATATTTCAAAGGTTAAATTAATATCTTTAGAGAAGAAGGTTTCATTATACCTATTATCTCTTTTTGATATAATTTATCATAATATTGGAAAATCAAGTAATAATAACAATAATAATGTATTTGAACTTCCAAGTTTTAATAATAGAAATGTAGATGTTAAACTTCTTCCTTTAGCTTGGAGTACTTCAAAAATACCTGATAATGATAAATTTTGTGATGCAGAAAATTGTTTATCATCAAATTCATCAAACATTATTTTAATATGTGGTCATAGCTATCATAAAGAATGTTTAAGTCTACTTAATGATAAGTGTAAATATTGTTTTAATTATTTATCAGAAAGCATTAAAACAAATATTACTAGTTTGAATAAAAGGTTATCTAAACCATTAAAAGATAATGAAATACCTGAAGTTACAGAAGATATAGGTTTAGATGATGATTATGATGATGAAAATATTGATAGTCTTTTAGAACAAGAAGAATATAATATAAATAATCAATATGAAATTCAATACAATATATGGCTAAACTATAATAATATGTAAATGATAGATAAAAATCCTTTATTTTATTTTGATTTTAATAAAAATACTTATTTTCATTAAATTATAAAAAGTTGCCATTAGTAAAATTGCTTTTAATAATATTCCGATTTAGGTAAAAATCAATATACTATAATTCCGAAGTAAAATTAAGCTATTCTTAAAATTTTAGTGTACATTATTTATGTAAATTTTGCAAATAAATAACTGATAACGCTATTTTTCTTATGTGATATGATTGAATAAATGATCGACAAATGATCGGCAAAATGATCGGCAAAATCGTGATAAAATAGAGATGTCCGCCCTGTTATACCATGAGCAGGTTACATTGTTTTTATTAATTACTACAGTATAATGATAAAGTCTAACATATATAGTGAAAGCTATCAAAATCAATTACTAATTAATATAAAATAAAATAGAACATTTGTAATTTACACCAGGGGCTAGGGACATTAGTATCCTATGTGCTATATAAGAGTGACAAATAGGTTTTCACACCTAAAAAAAAACTGTCCTTGGTGTGACACGTTGTAGTCTTGTAGACAAAAAAATATCCCATTCTCTGTTACAATATAA
>VBAS01000142.1 GCA_005882975.1 Bacteroidota bacterium
ATTTTAAAGTAACTGCATTTCGTGAAGGAAAAGAAAAGACCGCCGAATTTGAAAAAGGATTTTTAATAAAGGAATATAAAGAAGCAAAGAGCGGTGAGGATAACGGTACGAGGGTAACTTTTATTCCTGATGAAACAGTGTTCAAGAATTTCAAATTTCATCCTGAGTTTTTAGAGAATCAAATTTGGAACTATTGTTTTTTGAATGCGGGACTTAAGATCGTTTTTAATGGTAAAAGTTTTGTAAGCAAAAATGGTTTGCTTGACTTGCTGCAGCGCAAAACCAATGAAGATGAGATCCGTTATCCTATTATTCATTTAACGGGTGATGATATTGAAGTTGCGATCTCGCATACCAATGAATATGGAGAAGATATTTACAGTTTTGTAAATGGTCAGCATACTACACAGGGCGGTACTCACCAGCAGGCATTCCGCGAAGCTTATGTAAAAACCATTCGTGATTTTTATAAGAAAGATTATGATGCGGCGGATATAAGAACAGGAATTGTTGCTGCAGTTTCTGTTCGTGTGGTGGAACCTGTTTTTGAAAGCCAGACAAAAACAAAACTGGGCTCAGTGAATGTTGCTGAAGGCGGACCAACCATGAGAAATTTTATCGGTGACTTTTTTTCTAAAGAATTGGAGATCTTTTTACATAAGAATCCAACAACTGCAGAAGAATTAAAAAAGCGAATTGAGCAAAGTGAAAGAGAAAGAAAAGAACTTTCAGGAATTAAGAAGTTAGCAAATGAAAGAGCTAAAAAGGCAAATCTGCATAATCGCAAGTTGCGAGATTGTCGTTATCATTTAAATGATGACCCGCCAACAAAAGGCAAAGAAGAGTTTGTTGCCAAATTGAAAGAAACAACAGTTTTTATAACTGAAGGTGATAGTGCCAGCGGTTCAATTACCAAATCAAGAAATGTAGAAACACAAGCCGTGTTTAGTTTGCGGGGTAAGCCGCTCAACTGTTTTGGACTGACAAAAAAAGTGGTTTATGAAAATGAAGAGTTCAATCTTTTGCAACATGCATTGAATATAGAAGAAGGATTAGAAGGGTTGCGTTATAATAATGTAGTGATCGCTACGGATGCCGATGTTGATGGCATGCATATTCGTTTATTGTTGATGACTTTCTTCCTGCAATTTTTTCCTGACCTGGTGAAGCATGAAAAAGTGTATGTGTTGGAAACGCCTTTGTTCCGTGTAAGGAATAAACAGGAAACTATTTATTGCTATAGCGAAGAGGAGAAACAGGCGGCGATGAAAAAATTGGGTAGCAAACCGGAGATCACACGATTCAAAGGTTTGGGCGAAATAAGTCCTGATGAGTTTGCATTATTCATTGGCGGTGATATGCGAAAAACATTGATGCGTTTGGAGCATGGTGATCATATTCAACAGTTGCTGGAATATTATATGGGAAAAAATACAATGGAGAGACAGGAGTTCATTATTGAGAATTTGAAAATTGAGATGGATAAAGTGGGAGAGGGAGCGATTGAACTTAACGCTTAAATTTTTTATATACCCAACTGTTGTAATTCTATTAAGCACCTGTTGTGTCACTCACTTGTACGTTCTGTAATTCAATTCAACAAAAAACCACTTGACCAAGTTAGATATCATACGAAAATCCAAATCACTTTTCATGAAGTGGAAGCTTCATGGGATATTCGAACCATTTACGGGATTTTTTTTGAATGCTTATCACATGAGCAAGCTGAGCAAGTGGAGAAGCAAAACGAAAGTGAATGGTTATAATGATTGGTACCAGGGAAAGTGGGATTATAATAGACGTCTTAAATTATATGAGGAAATTAGCAAGACTGAAAAATTAGATACTTCGTCAATAGATTATTTTGAATTTGGTGTATGTGGCGGACATTCTTTTAAATGGTGGCTTGATCATAATAAAAACGCAGATTCAAAATTTTATGGCTTTGATACGTTCGAAGGATTACCCGAAGCATTTGGCCCATTTGGAAAAGGTTCTATGGCAGTTGCATTGGAGTCTTTGAATATTAATGACGATAGAGCAAGTTTTTATAAGGGTCTTTTCCAGGATACATTAGTCCCATTTCTGGAACAGTATAAAAGCGGAAGAAAGAAATTAATTCATTTAGATGCTGACTTGTTCAGCGCAACATTATTTTCTTTATCGCAGCTATATCGTTATCTCAATGATGGCGATATTCTTTTATTTGACGAATTTGCAGTGCCAAAACACGAGTTTATGGCTTTTAAAATATTTACTGAAAGTTTTTATGTGAACTATGAAGTGATCGGGGCAGCAAATAATTATTTATTCTTAGCAGTTAAAATTAAATCCTCCCCTTTGGGGAGGTAGGAGGGGGTTTATGATACATATAGTATTTCAACAGGACGATGTGCAATTGCTTAACGAAGCAATTAAACTTGATGAAACTTTGCAAGGCGAAGTATTCGAGATCAAAGATGAATGGGGCGTGGGCCCAATAAAAGAGCTGGATACTGATGAAGGTTGGGCCGCAAGACAAAATTGGTGGAGAGAAATGCTTATTGGCTCTCCTTATGGAGAAAAATTAGTTGGAACTTTTGATGATAGGGAAACTGTAAAGTCTATTAAAGAAAAATTGGATGCTGATGAATCATTGGAAGCATGGATATGGATGGGACAAAATCAGCATGATGTTACGGGTTACTACTGGCTGATGCCACAATTGAGATCATACCAGGGAAGGGTAATGATACTTTATCTGAATAATCTTCCTTTTATAAATGAAAAAGGGCAATTGTTTTATCCATGGTTCGTTCATGATATTCTTCCAAAAGAAGTTGTGAAAGCAAAAAAGCTGGCAAGACCAATTACACTTAGTGAATTTGAAGTTGATCCTGATGAATGGAAAAAATTAAGTGATGAAAACGCAACTGTAAGAATTTTAGAAGGTGGTAAAAAGATCATAGCTAAAGAAGAATCTTTTTATGACAGCGAGATCTTAAAAAATATTACTACTGATTGGCAAAAAGCAACAAGAGTTTTAAGCAATACACTTCATCGTATGAAGATAAAAACCGGTGATGTGTTCTTAATGTGGCGGATGAAACAATTGATCAGTGCAGGAAAAATCGAAACAATGGGTAATGTGGATGGAGGATGGAAAGAGTTTGACGTTCGTAAAGCGGGTAGTCCATCAGAGAATGTTGAGGCTAATAATGAAGCAGTCAATAATCAATAATTATTAATTAATAATTGCAACTAATATTTCGAATGGCAAAAGCAAAAGTTTCCAATATCCAAAACAACGAAGCTGGTTTACCCGGGCAGTACCGAACATGGTTTCTTGATTATGCATCTTATGTAATACTTGAAAGAGCTGTGCCGGCTATTGAAGATGGTTTGAAGCCCGTGCAACGTCGCATTCTTCATGCGATGAAAGAAATGGATGATGGCCGTTTCAATAAGGTAGCAAATGTTATTGGACAAACAATGCAGTATCACCCGCATGGTGATGCTAGTATTGGTGATGCATTAGTAAATATTGGACAAAAGGATTTGCTAATAGAAACACAGGGTAACTGGGGTGATGTAAGAACAGGTGATGATGCAGCAGCGCCAAGATATATTGAAGGTCGCTTAAGCAAATTTGCATTGGAAGTTGCTTTTAATGCAAAGACAACTGAATGGCAATTGCTGAATGGCAATTGAGTTATGATGGCAGAAAGAATGAACCAGTCACGTTGCCTATGAAATTTCCTTTGTTGCTCGCACAAGGTGCCGATGGAATTGCTGTTGGCCTTGCAACAAAAATTCTTCCACATAATTTTTGTGAACTGATCGATGCATCAATAAAATATTTGCGTGGAAAAAGATTTGAACTCTATCCGGATTTTCAAACCGGTGGTCAGATCGATGTGGACGAATACAACCAGGGTAAACGCGGCGGTAGAGTAAAAGTGAGGGCACACATTGAAGAGCTTGATAAGAAAACTGTAGCTATCAAAAGTGTTCCTTATGGTGTTACTACCACTCAAATAATGGATTCAATTGTAAAAGCCAATGACCAGGGAAAAATTAAAATTAAAAAGGTAACTGATAAT
>VBAS01000143.1 GCA_005882975.1 Bacteroidota bacterium
GGAGTAGGTGAAGAAAAAGATTATATCAACAATGAATACATCGGTCCGGAATCAAAACCAGTTATTGATGAAGATAAACCGGTTAAAAAAGATACTTCATCTGTAAAAAGACAACTACCCGATAAACCTATTGGATCACCTGTACAGGAAGAGAAGAAAAAGAAAGGCTTCTTTCAAAAGATATTTGGGAAAAAGAATAAACAATAACACGGGTTAAAAATAAATTCAGGACCGGCTTGATAATAGCCGGTTTTTTTTGTTTATAAAATACCGGTTTGCCGGTATAGAGTTGCAACTATCTTTTTCTATCTTTCGGTAATAAACCACCACTCATGAATTATATTGCTCTTGCCATTGCCCCGGGAATCGCTATTTGTCTTTATATATTTTATAAAGATGTTTATAATCGTGAACCGGAGAAAAATCTTCTTATTTGTTTTATTCTCGGAGGGCTTGCGATTTTACCAGCCATAGGTTTTGAAAGAAGTTTCATGGGTACATTAAACGGAACGGTTAGCGGCGCTGCTATTTTTGCTTATGCTATCGTTGCATTTAGTGAAGAATTCAGCAAGTTCCTGGGACTACGCCTTTACGCTTATAACAGAAAAAGTTTTGATGAACCGCTCGATGGGATCGTATATGCAGTAATGGTAAGCATGGGTTTTGCAACCGTAGAAAATATAATGTTCGTTTTAAAATTTGCACAAGTTGGCAAAGGCTATTCAATCGCTTTCCAGCGAATGTTTTTAAGTGTTCCTGCTCATGCCACATTTGCTGTGGTAATGGGTTATTTTGTTGGCAAAGCAAAATTTGATAAAAAAAACAGTTTCACTTTAACGCTTCTTGGTTTGCTTGGCGCTATATTTTTCCATGGTACATTTGATTTCTTCCTCTTTGTAAAAGATGCAACATTTGTAGGCCAGGAAATGGCAGATGGTTTATTGGCAGGTGGAGCTATTGCTTCATTTATCGTTGCACTTGTTTTAAGCCGCAAACTAATCCGGAGACAAAGAGCTTTGTCATTAGAATTATATAAAGAAAAGAATACTACAACAACATTGCCCGGTGCTTAATATCAGGACAGCTTCCAAAGAAAATATTCCACTGATCCGTGAGCTTACACTCCGGATATGGCCACAAACATACAATGACTTGCTTACTCCCGATCAAATAGGTTATATGTTGGACAGAATGTATAGTGAGTCATCTCTCGAAAAGCAAATGAATGATGGCAGCCAATTCATTTTTGTGTACGATGATGAAGAGCCAGTTGGTTTCGCAGCTTATTTTTATAAGGAACAGTCAATTTACAAACTTGACAAAATTTATATTCTACCCTCACAGCAAGGAAAGGGTTTTGGCAAGTATATGATAGATCATATTATTGATGAAATAAAAAAGCATGAAGCAAACGCTTTGCAATTACAAGTAAAGCGGGATAATAAGGCCAGATTTTTTTATGAGAAACTTGGATTTTCAATTCTCTACGAGATCAACGTTGATATTGGCAACGGGTATTTTATGAATGATTACCTGATGGAAAAGAAATTTTAGTTCAGCGTTTTTTATCTATTGCTATTGCCATTGCCCATTGCTTATTGAGCTTTCGGTACTTTGCATTCCAGCCAATTTCTCGGATCCATCATTATCGGTTCTGATTTTTTCAATTCCTTGTACATGCGAAACTCCATTTCTTCGCCAAGTTTATAAACACCTATAGCATCGCCTGCTTTTACTTTTTGCCGGACTGCTACCAATGGTTTTGCAACATTATTATACCAGAAATAAAACTCTTTGTAGAAAATTACGACCTCATAACCGTTTTCTTCATTATTGACTACTTTAACCACATCGCCATTGACGCAACTGCGAATAATTGAATCAACATGGCTAATCATTATTACTTTTTGATCGGGTGGGTCCCATGTAAAAGCTTCTTTGGGTTCACGGCCTGAACCATGCTCGAATGGGCATATAAGAGGAATGCTATCGTTTACCTGTGCATTTGTAATAGCAGCAACGCAGGAAAGGATCGCTAACAAAAGGTACTGATATATTATTTTCATAAAGGCGACTTTTACTACTTATGAATCCTTAACTTTTTGACCATCTCATCACTCATTTCTTCAGCCGAAATTCCGTAACCATTCACCAGCACTCCTTTCATTCCATTATTCGATTCAATAGCATACACCACAGCTTCATCGGACGGATCGGTATTACCCTCAAACCTATAAAATTCTACGATCTCAAAGTCATCTGGATTGAACTTTTCTTCATTGCAGACGATGCAATTCTCCTTAAGGTTGAGATCCATCGTAAAACCACGAGCTTTTAAGCCATTTATTGCCTCAGTAACAGTGTCATAATTGTACATAGCCTGTTTTTTGTTATTTGACATCGAAAAACTACTATTCCATTATTGTACCACTAAATGAGTTTGCTTAATAATTCCCATTACAAAAGTACTTTGCACATTACCGATATTCTCTACCTCGCTTAATTTATTTACATGAAAATCATAATAGGCATCCATGTTCTCAACAACTACTTTCAGCATAAAATCAAATTCACCAGAAATATTATAGCATTCGATCACTTCATTCATTTCATTGATCGCTTTAATAAATTTTCCTCCAGCGGTTTTATTATGTTGCTTTAAAGAAACATAACAGATCACCATTAATCCTTTTTTTACCTTAGTATGATCCACCAATGTTGCATATTGTTTTATCACTCCTGCCGCTTCCATTCGTTTGATGCGTTCATATACAGGTGTCGTACTTAGATGAATTTTGTCAGAAATTTCTTTTACAGTTATCCTTGCATTGTGCTGCAATAATTTAAGAATAGCTTCATCCTTACCGTCCATCTTAAGTGGTAGTACAGAATATTTTTCTTTTTGGATTCCTTTTGCCATAGTAAACTGTGTGTTTATTCTTTTAAAAGCAAAATTACAATAAGATTATTCCAAATTTAATTATTTGGCTTCTATTTTATTCTGATATTCTAATTTTGGATAACTAAAATCTTAATTATGTCAGCAACTACCTCATTAAAAATCGATTTTAAACTTCCTTATAAAATAAAAGATATTTCCCTTGCAGAATGGGGACGTAAAGAAATAAGATTAGCCGAAGCGGAAATGCCGGGACTAATGGCATTGCGCAAAGAATACGGCGCAAGTAAGCCATTGAAAAATTCTCGCATTGCCGGCTGCCTGCACATGACTATTCAAACTGCTGTGCTCATTGAAACATTAATTGAGCTTGGCGCAGAAGTAAAATGGAGCTCATGTAATATTTTTTCTACACAGGATCATGCTGCTGCTGCTATTGCTGCAAAAGGCATTGGTGTTTTTGCATGGAAAGGTCAAACATTAGAAGATGCAGACTGGTGCATTGAACAAACATTATTTTTCGGCAGCGCCGAACGTCCATTGAATATGATACTGGATGATGGCGGCGATCTTACCAATATTGTATTGGATAAATATCCTGAACTGGTGCAGCATGTAAAAGGCATTTCTGAAGAAACAACAACCGGAGTTCATCGTTTGTATGAAAGAATGATGAAAGGCACATTATCTCTCCCCTGCATTAATGTAAACGACTCTGTTACTAAAAGCAAGTTTGATAATAAATATGGCTGTAAAGAAAGTTTGGTTGATGCTATTCGTCGTGCAACCGATGTGATGATGGCTGGTAAAGTTGC
>VBAS01000040.1:0-29681 GCA_005882975.1 Bacteroidota bacterium
GACCTGCCGGTAACTATCGTGATTCATATAGTAACTATGCGCTGGATGAAAAGGCAGAACAGATCACGGAATTTTTGAAAACAGGGAAAGATGTGTACGCTTATTTTAATAACACTGCTGGCAATGCTTTTGAAAATGCAAGGTATCTTCAATCGAAGCTAATTAAGGAGCCGGACATTTATAACCTAAAAAGAAAAGCTTAATTCCCTTTATGCAGAAAGCGAGAAATTAATTTGTTTGTATTGCTGTTCTCTTGAACATCTGATTCTCTTAAATAAACATCAACTTGTCAAAAAAAAGAAGCACAAATTAAAAAGGGGCTTGTAGAAACAAGCCCCGCACAAAGCGATGCTTACTAATAACTGAAAAAATCAAACACAAACTATTTGCCAACAGGCCATAAAAAAAAAGTTGAAACAATCCAAAAGCAGGCATTTACACAAGGCTATCTGATATTTCGGATACACTTGTTTCAATATAAAGTCTATCCGGATACACCCCTTAAAATTTGACTTCTCGCAATGAAAAATTTCCTTTTTTTCTGAAAAAAGCTCAGCATGAAAAAGAATTTCCGCTTACAGGACAATATAAATACACACCCACGACATATAATTAATTGACATTTCCATAAGTGGAGTTACAATCATATCTATTGTTGAGCGAAACATAAAGAAGATCCTCTTTCTCTGGCACAATGTTTTAGGTTATTTTTTATGATTTCAAACGGGGAAATCCGCAGGTTGTTTTCGCTTTATGCAGAATTGCTTTTACTACACGAGGTTGATAGGCGAATGTCGGGCTTGTTATCAGGTACTGCATATCGACTACGAAACATCAGTGAAGACGTGATCAATTTCAAGAAGCCGGAGCTATTAAAATTGTTCAAGCCAGAGATCGCTTCCTTAATACAAGAATTGCAATCCCACGCAACCATCGCAGCACTTGACGAACTGATCCAACTTACACCGCAAGGCTTATTTGAAATGATGAGAATAAAGGGTCTTGGAGGTAAGAAACTTTCTGTTCTTTGGAAAGTTGCTGAGATCGACACCATTGATGCGTTACTAAAAGCTTGCAACAATGGTAAAGTGCGGGAACTTCCGGGTTTTGGTGCAAAGACTCAGGAAAATATTATCAATGCCATCGAAGCATATCGCAGTCAACTTGATCATTTTCATTTTGCTTCCGTAGCAGATACAGCTTATGAATTAATAACGTCGCTGCAAGACAATTTTCCAAAAGCTAATGTGGATCTCTGCGGTGATATACGCCGCCAAACAAATACAGTCACCGCAATTGAGATCATAATTACTATACCCCAAAAAAACTTTGTCAGCGCTTCGCTGCGAAAACTGTTGGTGATACAATCTGCAAAAAACAACAGAACCATGGCTCATACATATGATGAAATTCCCGTTATTATTCATCATGTGCCAAAAAGAAATTTCTATTTTGAATTATTTCAAAAGACAGGTAATGCAGAACATGTGAATAACATAATGGCTAAGATCAAACCTAACAAGGAGTTTGATTCGGAAGAAGCAATTTATAAAAAAGCCGGACATACTTTCATTGTTCCCGAAATGAGAGAGAATAATGCTGAATGGACTTATAAGAAACCGATAAACAATTTGGTTACATTTGATGACATCAAAGGAGTTGTACATAACCACACGACCTGGAGTGACGGTGTGGACCGTCTGCGTGATTTTGTGATCGCATGTAATAATAAAGGCTATGAGTACACAGTTATTTCAGATCATTCAAAAAATGCGCATTATGCAGGAGGTTTAAAGGAAGACAAGGTATTGCGCCAGATGGTTGAAATAGATAAATTGAATGAAGAGTTGGAACCATTCAGAGTTTTTAAAAGTATAGAATGCGATATCCTCGTAACCGGAGATCTGGATTATGAAGATAAGTTTCTACAACTTTTCGATCTTGTGATCGTTTCTGTTCACCAATTGTTGAAAATGGATGAAGAAAGAGCAACAAAAAGATTGATCAAAGCAATTGAACATCCCTCTACAACCATACTTGGCCATATGACAGGGCGGCAATTGCTGATACGGCCTGGTTATCCTGTAAACTTTAAAAAAGTAATCGATGCCTGCGCCGCCAACAATGTTATTATTGAGATCAACGCAAATCCATACAGGCTTGATGTGGATTGGTCACAAATTCCTTATGCATTAAAAAAGGGAGTAATGATTTCGGTAAACCCGGATGCTCATAGTATTCGTGAAATTGATAACATTCGGTGGGGTACAGCTTCTGCCAGAAAGGGTGGCTTAACAAAAGACATGACCTGGAATGCGATGTCATTACAGCAAGTTGAAAAATGGCTGAAAAGAAAAGGAAAAAAAATAGCGGTTGCCCGATCGTAGAATCTCGAGGTACTAATTCATTCAAGAGAGCAAATAAAAAAGCCCAAATCATTGATTATGACGTTTGAGCTTTGTACCGGGGAGCAGACTTGAACTGCCGACCTCTGGGTTATGAATCCAGTGCTCTAACCAGCTGAGCTACCCCGGCATTTTTCTTTAAGGGGCAGCAAAAATATAGAAATATGGCCTAAGCTTGAAATCAAATTTTTGAAAGAATTTCACCTTGTAAAACTACAGCTTCTAATAAGATTTTAGCTTTATTATGAGTTCTTGGATCAAAGGTACTTGACCAGCATTCATTTTTTCTTTTGCTGTTTTTAAATCAAACCAATCTGCTTTATCAATTTCCGGAAATATTTTTTTCTTTCCTGACTTTGGCGGCCATTCCATTTCGAATTCATTGCTTTTAATATCTGAAAGATCAACGTCTTGCTCTTTTGCCCACGCATATACCAGTTTACCGCCTTTTTGTTTTACAGGAGTTAATTCAATAAAATTTCCTTTTAAAATAATACCTGTCTCTTCTTTCATTTCCCGAATTGCAGCATCAAATGGTTCTTCGTCTACATTTAATTCTCCTTTAGGAATTGTCCATGCTCCTGCATCTTTTTTTATCCAAAATGGTCCACCGGGATGTACCAACAGTACTTCCAACATTTTATTTTTAATGCGATACAACAATATTCCTGCACTTTTTTTAGACATGACAATTCAAATAAATTTTATGTACCCGGCTTTGAATTACTATTATACACCTGTTGCGTCGCACACTTGTACTGCAACCATTCTATTCATCTTTTTCAAAACTGAATTTTTGCTTTGGTACATCCTTTTTATATTTTGAGAAAATAAAGAAAGCGACTATACCAGCACATGCTATTAATAATCCATATAATGCAAATAAACCAGTTGATACAAAAAGAAATAACCATATACCGATTGAAATAATAACAGGTATTGGAAACAAGAACATTTTAAAAGGCAGCTCTTTTTTGCCGAATCTCTTTCTTAATAATACCACACCCATACCCTGCGCAATAAATTGTATAAGTATTCTCATTGCAAGAATAGAAGAAATTACCTCGCTCAATTTCATGAACAAGCTGAAAATAAAACCAAGTGCACAAAGAAAGATCAGCGACACATAAGGAAAGTTCTTTGTCGGATGAAGCTTTGAAAATATTTTAAAAAAATTTCCATCTACCGCTGCGGCATACGGCACTCTTGAATAGCCAAGCACAACCGCAAATAAAGAAGAGCATGCAATACAAAGTATTAAAACTGTAACAATCACTCCTGCATTATGCCCATAAATACTTTCCATAAATGCGCTTACTAAATATTTATCATCTTCCAATACAGATTGCCAGCGTATCACTCCCATCACACTTATATTCATCAATAAGTAAAGTATCGCAATGCCTGCAATAGAAATAAAAATGCTGCGCGGGATATTTATTTCCGGGTTTTTAATTTCACCACCTAAATGACAAACATTGTAATAACCCAAATAACTATAAACAGTTTTTACAGAACCGTGCCCCACTGCTGCCCAAAAAGCATAGGTAAAAAAAGATGTTTCTCCCGATGGAATTAATTGTACAGAATGTTGCTGGTTCATCAATCCGCTGATAATGATCCAAAGAATTGTAAGAACCACGATCGATCCCATTACCACAGAGATCTTTCCGATCGTTTCAATTTTTCGATAGAGTAAAAGAAAAACCAGAATGACTAAACTACTGGAAATTATTTTTTCCTGTAACGGCGTCAGTTGAATTATATAAGTTAGATACTGAGCAAACCCGATAGCGCCAGACGCAACAACCAGCGGCGCCTGGATAGAGGTTTGCCAGACAAATAAAAAGCCCATCATCTTCCCATACTTTTCTCCGTAAGCGATGCGATGAAAATTATATGTGCCACCAGCCAATGGATACTTTGCACCCAGTTCACTCCATATCATGGCATCAACAAAAGCAGTGACGGCACCAAATACCCACGCCCATAAAAACAAACCATTATTGAATTGGCTAACGACAAATGGCATTACCACGAACGGGCCGATGCCAACCATATCTATCATGTTGATAGAAGTTGCCTGCAGTAAATTTATTTTACGGTTAGTGAGTGGTGTGGACATCAAAAGAATTCAATGTGTAATTTAAATTGCTTTCATTACAATTCAGAAAGTAGTTATTGCTCTTCTTTTCGATATCAGAAAATAAAGATCAAACCTGTTTCACAAATGCATTGATCCCTTCCACCAACACATCAAGGTTTTTGGTCGTTGTATAAACATTTGGAGTGACGCGAACACTATGAATATTTTCCCAGTTAATGCCAACCGTATGAACTTTATATTTATCAAGTAAAAAGCTATCAAGTTCTTCAGGTTTTTTTCCTTCAATTGAAACATTGCCGATAGCACAACCCCATTTTGGAGAAGAAGAGGTATGAAGTTTAACTCTTGGGATGTTCTTTACCTTATCAAACCAGTAATTTTTTAAATAATGTAAACGTTTTTCTTTTCTTTCGTTGCCGATCATTTCATGAAAATCCAGTGCTTTGTTGATAGCCTGCTCAATGAACATTGGTCTTGTCCCTAATGCTTCAAACTTCCTTATGTCATCTTTCAATGGTTCATCCATCGCAAACAAAGGATATAAATTTTTGATCTTGCTTTTTCTTACATACATCATACCGCTGCCAATTGGCGCATACAACCATTTATGCAAACTGCTTGCAAAAAAATCGCAATCGAGATCGGATATTTTAAAATCAAAATGAAAAAGACTGTGAGCTCCATCTACTACCACTTCAATTCCCCTTTTATGAGCTTCTGCCGCAATTTTCTTTACAGGTATTATTTGTCCATTCCAATTTATAATATGTGTGATATGCACCACTTTTGTTTTTGCAGTAAACGCATTTATATACTGGCTCACCAAATAATCTTCATCTTCACTTGGCAGTTCAAGATTTATCCAAACCATTTTTATTCCATCCCGCATTTCCCGCTGCTTGTATGCATTTACCATGTTAGGATAATCTTGTTTAGTTGCCACTATTTCATCACCTGCTTTTAATTGCATTCCAAATATGATCGTTTCCAAACCCTCGGATGAATTACGATTGATGGCAACTTCTTCTATATCACAACCAGCCATCTTCGCCATATTTTTTCTTAGTGGTTCGCGACCCTGGTCGAGTATGCGCCACATATAATAACTCGGTGCTTCATTACAGTAATCATAATACCGTTTCATGGCATCCGATACAACTTTAGGCGCAGGACTAACACCGCCATTATTAAGGTTGATCAAATAAGGAGAGACAGTAAAAGATTCTTGTATATAATACCAAAAATCTTCTTCTGATGCAAGGTCAGTTGCAGAAACACCTTCTGCATCTTTTAATGCAGCATCAAGATTTCTCGCCCACATTGGTTTTGCAATAGAAGAAAGAGCAGCAGTTGCCGAGAATGTGCCGACCTTTTTCAGAAAACCACGACGGTTATTTGCAGACATACTAAAGGTTTGCATAAATTTAGAATAAAAAGATGGAAAAGCTGTTTTCGAGAGAACAAATTGAACCGCTTCTGCAAAAAGCAATGTTTGAAGGCCAGCTCAAATCTATTGTTTACTTCATTGAATATCTTCAAGGCTTAATTGAACCGGATCTTAGTCAGCTTAAATATTTACAGGAAAGCGGTATGACGTTAGGCGAAGATTTTATGCGCCTGTATACTAAAACTTCCGTCCTATTAGATGTAAAAAAATCTCTTGAAAAATTATTGATCGATCTGAAAGTAAACAATACGTGAAGTGTTGGTAGCATAGCTAAAAAAACCTAAATTGTTCCATAGGAATTCCTTCGGAAAATACCTAACATTTATTTATGCGCATACTTGAAATAAAAGTGCTAAAAGGACCTAATTACTGGAGTGTAAGACGAGCGAAGCTGATACAAATGAAGCTTGACCTGGAAGAAAAGGAAAATATGCCAACGAATAAAATTCCGGGGTTCAGGGAAAGGTTGGAAAAACTTTTACCATCATTATATGAGCACCGCTGCAGCGAAGGTAAACCCGGTGGTTTTTTTCACCGGGTTGAAGAAGGAACATGGATGGGACATGTGGTGGAACATATTGCATTGGAGATCCAAACATTGGCGGGGATGGATACTGGTTTTGGAAGAACAAGAACACCTGAAGGAGAAAAGGAAGGTGTTTATTATGTAGTGTTCAGTTATATAGAAGAAGATGCAGGTGTATATGCCGCTAAAGCTGCTGTAAGAATTGCGCAAGCTTTGATCGATGGACAAGACTATGATCTTGCTGATGATATTCAGAACATGCGGGTAATAAGAGAGGATACCAGGATGGGGCCTTCGACTGGTTGTATTGTTGAAGAAGCGGCAAAAAGAGGAATTCCTTTTATAAGATTGAATAAACAAAGTTTGGTGCAACTTGGTTATGGTATAAACCAAAAACGTATTCGTGCAACGATCGCCTCTACTACTTCCAACATTGCTGTTGACATTGCATGTAATAAAGATGAAACAAAAATGTTGTTAGAAGCTGCCGAGATACCAGTGCCAAAAGGAACTGTAATAAGGACAGAAGAAGGTTTAAGGGAAGCAATTGAAAAATATGGTTACCCGCTTGTGATAAAGCCTATCGATGGCAATCATGGAAAAGGAAATACAACGGATATCAATAGCTGGGAAGTGGCAGTAAAAGCATTTGCGGCCGCTGCTGAATACAGCCGCAGTGTGATCGTTGAAAAATTTATTACCGGCTTCGATTTCCGATGCCTCGTTATCAATTACAAATTCGTTTGTGCTGCTTTACGTACCCCCGCTTCTGTTGTTGGTGATGGTGTGCATGATATAAATTGGCTGATCGAAGAAACAAATAAAGATCCCCGTCGTGGTTATGGTCATGAAAAAGTGCTGACACAAATTACCATTGACCAGTTTACACAAAAAATGCTGGATGATGCAGGAATTACTTTAGAAACAATTCCTCCAAAAGGTAAAAGAGTTTTATTGAAACCCACAGCGAATCTTTCTACCGGTGGCACATCAACAGATGTGACCGATGAAGTACATCCCGCGAATATTTTTATGTTTGAACGTATCGCAAAAATTATCGGTCTTGATATTTGTGGTATCGATGTAATGACGAATGATCTGCGAACTCCTGTTTCAGAAAATGGCGGCGCTATACTTGAAGTTAATGCTGCACCTGGTTTCCGCATGCATATTGAACCATCAGAAGGTTTGGGACGAAACGTTGCAGAGCCAGTTGTTGATATGTTATTTCCAAAAGGAAGTGCAGGAAGAATACCGATCATAGCGATCACCGGAACAAATGGCAAAACAACCACAACAAGATTGACGGCACATATTGCAAAGAGTGCAGGAAAAAAAGTTGGATATACAACAAGTGATGGTGTTTATATTCAAAACCAGATGATGATGAAAGGTGATTGCACCGGGCCGATCTCTTCTCAATTTGTTTTAAAAGACCCAACGGTTGATTTTGCCGTATTGGAATGTGCAAGAGGTGGTATTTTAAAATCAGGACTTGCTTTTCAAAACTGTGAAGTAGCAGTTGTTACAAATGTTGCAGCAGATCATATGGGTCTTGGTGGTATTCATACAGTGGAAGCAATGGCAAAAGTAAAAGCAGTTGTGCCGGAAACTGTATTTGATCATGGCTATACCGTATTGAATGCTGATGATGATCTTGTTTATAAAATGAAAGAAACCCTTGATTGCAATATTGCTTTATTTAGTATGGATGAAACCAATCCAAGAATAAAAGAACATGCTGCAACACATGGCTTATCCTGTGTGTATGAAAATGGTTATATAACCTTGATGAAAGGAGGTTGGAAAATAAGAGTGTTGCATGTAAAAAATATCCCACTAACATTTGAAGGAAAAGCAATACATAATATTCAAAATTGCTTACCGGCCGTTTTAGCAACTTATCTTTTTCGAGATATTACCATTGAAGATATAAGAACGGGATTACAAACATTTATGCCAAGTGCAAACCTTACACCAGGTCGTTTGAACTTTTTCCATTTTAAAAATTATACTATTCTTGCCGACTTTGCTCATAATCCGCATGGATTAAAATTGCTTTGTGATTTTATCAGCAAGCTCGATTATCCTTTGCGGATTGGTATCATCAGTGGTACCGGCGACAGAAGAGATGAAGATATTCGTGAGCTTGGAGAAATTTCTGCAAAATATTTTGATGAGATCATCATTCGCTGCGACAAAAATTTAAGAGGAAGAACGGCCGAAGAAATTATCAGCCTATTAAAAGAAGGAATTGAAAGCGTAAACCCCAATATACCGATAATGACGATCCCGAATGAGAACGAAGCGCTGGAATATATTTACGAAAACCCAAAACACGGAGCTTTATACACAATAATGTGTGATGTAGTGGCAGGTGCTTTAGATAAGATCAGAGAGTTAAAAGAACGGGAGGAAAAAGAAGAAAAGCCGTTTATTTTCAACAACTAATTTATCCCAAAAACCATTTGGCATCAAACCGTGCAAACCTTATTTTTGCAGCCCATTCCAAAAGGAATGTTTGGATGACCCATGGTGTAATGGTAGCACTACTGATTTTGGTTCAGTCAGTTAAGGTTCGAATCCTTATGGGTCAACAGAAACTGCAAGTGATGAACGCTAGTCCCGCTTTTGGCGGGACTTTTTTATTTATATATCTCAGCTTCTTTTTAACTTTCAGTATAAACCACAAACCATGAGATTGATAACTATTTTTATTTTCTTTCTGTTAAGCGGAAATCTTTTTTCCCAGGATTGTTCTAATTATTATTTTCTTCAAAATAACAAGACTGTCGAGATGACTATCTCCAATAAAAACGGAAAAGAGTCTGGTAAGATGACCTATGTTGTTTTGGACAGTAAGAAAATTGGTAGCTCAATAACTGCTACGATCAATTCTGAGTTTGTAGATGCTAAAGGCAAAACAATTACTAAAGCAACCAATAATGTAAAATGTGAAAATGGTGTGATGCAGATGGATATGAAAACTTTTATTCCACCAGCTCAAATGGAACAAATGAAGCCTGGCGAAGCAAAAGCAACTGATGTTTATCTTGAATATCCTGCTAATATGAATATAGGAGATCAATTGAAAGATGGACAATTTAATATGGATTATGAATCCGGGAGTGGTTTAAAATCTTCAATTGAAATAAGTATTACCGAAAGAAAAGTAGAAGGAAAAGAATCCGTCACTACACCTGCCGGTACGTGGGAATGTTATAAGATATCGGCAAATAACAAAATTGTATCAAAGGTCGCTGGCATTGGATTTCCGATTAAAATGGACGTTGTTGAATGGTTTGCCCCGGGATTTGGTATTGTAAAAACAGAATCCAAAACCGGCAAGACAGAAATTACTTCGATAAAATAGTAACCGGTTGATTAGTTTGCATATTACTGATGCAGGTACTGAGACTGTCTTTCCAGTTTTTTAGTTTAATGCCAAAAGTTTTTTGAATTTTGGTCTTATCCAAAACAGAATAAGCTGGTCGTTTTGCAGGCGTTGGATATTCTTTTGTAGAAATCGGTTTTATATCGCAGGGGCTGTTTGTGATCTGTTTTATTTCTTTTGCAAAATCATACCAGGAAATAATTCCTTCATTACTGAAATTATAGATCCCCGGGCTCCAATCGTATATCTGCAAATGGCACAATCCAATGATATTAAAGATCGTTTCTGCCAGGTCAGCAGCGTTAGTTGGAGAACCCAGCTGATCTTTGATCACTTTTATTTGATCTTTTTCATTCATCAATTGGATCATTGTCTTTACAAAGTTTTTTCCCATAGAAGAATAAAGCCATGATGTGCGAATGATAATGCTGTCAGGATTTAATTGTAGGGCTTGCTCCTCCCCTGCCAGTTTTGAAGCACCATAAACATTTATTGGATCAGTGAGAGAACTTTCTGTATAGGGATAAGAGGCTTCGCCATTGAAAACATAATCTGTTGAAATATGAATGAACCTGGTATTATGTTCTTTACAAACAGCAGCAAGCACTCCAACTGCCTCTCCGTTTACCAAGAAAGCAAGGTCTTTTTCGGATTCAGCTTTATCAACAGCAGTATAAGCAGCGCAATTAATGCAATAAGCAGGTTTTAGCGTATTAAAATAATTCCTTACCAATTCAAACTGGTGAATAGGCAGATCTTCCCTGGAAAGAAAAACAAATTCTAAACCGGTATGCAAAGAAGAAAATTCCCGGAGTTCCTTAGCCAATTGTCCATCACCACCTGTTACTAGTATTTTGGACTTTATTTTCATTCTTTAAAAATAAAATTGTTTTTGCACTCAGCAAATAAAGATAGCTTTTTATCTTTTTCTGAAATGATCTCTTTTCCTGCAGGAATTTTCCAGTCAATATACAAAGAAGGATCATTATATAAAATACCAGCTTCACTGTCTTTATTATAAAATGAATCGCATTTATAAAGCACTTCTGCCTTGTCACTTAAAACAGAAAACCCGTGAGCAAATCCGGCCGGGATAAACAATTGCTTTTTATTTTCAGCCGAAAGTTCAATAGAAAAACTTTTTCCAAAAGCTGGTGAGCCTTTGCGAATATCAACTGCAACATCTAATATTCTTCCACTTAAAACTCTTATCAATTTTACTTGTGCAAATGGATCAAGCTGATAATGTAAACCCCTGATCACACCATAATTTGATGAGGACTGATTATCCTGTACAAAATTTATCTCAATTCCTTCAGCACGAAAAGTTTGAAGATTAAATGATTCAAAAAAATATCCACGACTATCCTCATGTATTTTTGGTTCAAATACCAGTAAGTTTGGTATAGGGGTTTGTATAAATGGCATATTATAAACTCCAGTAAATTCTTTTTTTAATTTTATCCCGGTATAAACCTTTCAGGTCATAAATAACCGCATGGGGTTTTGTGATCGATAAAATATATTCTTCGTCCATTTCTTTAAACTTATCGTGTGAAACCGCTAGAATAACAGCATCGTAATCCGTTCCGTTGATCTCCGTTAATCCAAAACCGTATTCATGCATCACTTCATCGTATGAGGCATAAGGATCGTGAACATCTACATTAACCGAAAACGATTGCAACTCTTTTACAACATCTGCAACTTTTGAGTTTCTAATGTCACTTACATTTTCTTTAAACGTCGCCCCTAACACTAATACTCTTGCTGATTGCACATTGCTTACATTTTTCGTAATATACCTTACAACTTTTCTGGCAACGTATAAAGCCATTCCATCATTAATATAACGGCCGGCTAAAATCACTTTCGAATCAAAACCAAGTTCACTAGCTTTATAAGTTAGATAGTATGGGTCAACTCCAATACAATGACCACCTACTAAGCCCGGATAAAATTTCAAAAAATTCCATTTGGTACCCGCAGCTTCCAATACTTCATATGTATTGATGTTCATCCGGTCAAAAATGATGGACAACTCGTTCATTAACGCAATGTTCAGGTCACGTTGCGTATTCTCAATGATCTTCGCAGCCTCAGCTACTTTTATACAAGATGCACGATGAACTCCTGCTGTTACAACAAGCTCATAGGTTTTTGCGATCTCTTCCAACGATTCAGCATCACATCCGGAAACAACTTTTATTACTTTAGAAAGTGTATGTGTTTTATCTCCTGGATTAATACGTTCAGGAGAATAGCCCAATTTAAAATCCTTCAAATTTTTTAATCCTGATAATTGTTCAATGATCGGCAAACAATCATCCTCTGTACAACCCGGGTAAACGGTTGATTCAAAAACAACATAATCTCCTTTCTTTAAAACTTTACCGATAGTTTCAGAAGCCTTTTTCACTGGTGTAAGATCAGGTACATTATGCTGATCAACCGGCGTTGGTACCGCAACGATAAAAAATTTTGCTTCTCTTAATTCTTCCAGTTTCGAAGTGAAATGAATATCACTATTCTCAAAATCTGCTTTCTCCAATTCATTACTTGGATCGATACACTTTTTCATCATCTCCACTCTTCCTTCTTTTATATCAAAACCGATCACCGATATTTTTTTGGCAAACTCCAATGCGATAGGTAGTCCCACATAGCCTAATCCGATCACCGCCAATTTTGCTTTCTTATCAATTAATTCCTGGTACATCTTTCGTTAAGTTTAATAGTTTTCATTAATAGAGTTCCGATCATCGCTTGCTAACAAATTCCTTTGGTTGTTTATTTAATTCATCAGGTGCAAGAGATCTAAAATATTCATACGTAATTTTCAAACCTTCCTTTCTTGAAACTTTAGGTTCCCATCCGAGCAATTGTTTTGCCCTTGCAATATCCGGCTGTCTTTGTTTTGGATCATCAACAGGCAATGGCTTATAAATTATTTTTACTTTATTACCTGTTAGTGCAAGAATTTCTTCTGCAAAATCCTTTAATGATATTTCATCAGGGTTGCCAACATTTACCGGCATATAATAATCACTCATCAGCAAACGATAGATCCCTTCCACAAGATCATTCACAAAACAAAAACTTCTTGTTTGTGATCCGTCGCCAAAAACAGTAAGGTTCTCTCCACGCAATGCTTGCCCGATAAAAGCTGGTAATGCTCTTCCATCATTCAATCTCATCCTGGGTCCATATGTATTGAATATTCGAACGATCCTTGTATCTACTCCATGAAAAGTATGATACGCCATTGTGATCGCTTCCATGTATCGCTTTGCTTCATCATAAACTCCCCTGGGGCCAACAGGGTTTACGTTTCCCCAATAGTCTTCAGTTTGCGGATGTACTAATGGATCCCCGTATACTTCACTTGTTGATGCTACTAACATCCTTGCATTTTTTGCTTTTGCGAGTCCAAGGCAATTATGTGTACCTAATGCCCCCGGACTAGCCGGAGATGCAAAATGAAGAATATAGTCAAGCTTACCGGCTATTTCAATATGCTTTGTAACATCGTGTTCAATAAATTCAAAATGATCGTTTGAAAAATGAGGTTCGATATTCTTAATATTTCCGGTGATCAAATTATCCATCGCAATAACATGATGGCCTTCTTTGATAAAACGATCGCAAAGGTGAGAACCTAAAAAACCAGCAGCACCAGTTATTAATGTCGTCTTTTTCTCCATAGTTGTTGGTTAAGGGGCAATTGTTTTCCTTCCTATGCTTTCATAATAAAATCCTAAGTCTTTCATTTGTGAAAGATCAAAGACATTTCTGCCATCAAAGATCACCTTGCTCTTCATCCGTTGCGTCATTTTCTCAAAATCGGGTGTTCTGAATTCACTCCATTCCGTTGCAATGATCAATGCATCACAATTATTTAAAGCATCATATTGATTCTCGGTAAAAGATATTTTGTCCCCAACCACGTCCCTCACATTTTTCATTGCTTCAGGATCAAATGCGGCAACCGTTGCACCAGCCTTCAATAATTCTTCAATAAGATAAAGAGCCGGAGCTTCCCGAATATCATCTGTGTTTGGTTTAAAAGCCAGTCCCCACAGAGCAATTTTCTTACCAGTCACATTATTATTAAAATATTTTTTTATGCGGGGAATTAAATACACCTTCTGTTTTTCATTCACCTCCATCACCGCATCAAGTATTTTGAAATCATATTTAACATCAGATGCTGATCTTACTAATGCCTGTACGTCTTTTGGGAAACAGGAACCACCATAACCAATACCCGGAAATAAAAATCTTTTGCCAATTCTTTCATCACCTCCAATTCCGCGACGCACCATATCAACATCTGCTCCCATCAACTCGCATAATCTTGCGATCTCATTCATAAAAGAAATTTTTGTCGCAAGAAATGAATTAGCTGCATACTTGGTAAGTTCGGAAGATCTTTCATCCATAAAAATTACAGGATTTCCCTGGCGAACAAACGGTGCATAAAGATCTGCCATTATCTTTCTTGCTTTTTCCGATTCGGTGCCGATCACTACCCTGTCAGGTTTCATAAAATCTTCCACCGCTACCCCCTCACGCAAAAATTCAGGGTTACTTACAACATCAAATTCACATTCGCAATTTTTGGCGATCACATCACGTACTTTTTCAGCAGTACCTACCGGCACAGTACTTTTATCAACAATTACTTTATAGTCTTTTAAAATTTTTCCGAGTTCCTCGGCAACGCCCAAAATATATTTCATATCGGCCGAACCATTTTCCCCCGGCGGTGTAGGCAAAGCAAGAAAAATAACTTTTGCGTCGGCAATACCTTCTTCTAAGTTCGTTGTAAACTTTAGTCTTTCTTCCCGCTGATTTCTTAAAAAAAGTTTTTCGAGTCCGGGCTCATAAATTGTGATCTGCCCGTTCGATAATTTTTCAACTTTGTTTTTATCAATATCAACGCAGGTCACCGTATTACCTGTTTCTGCAAAACAGGTGCCTGTCACCAATCCAACATATCCTGTACCAACGACTGCAATTTTCATAAAAGGGTCTTATTTGTTTATATATTCTAAAACTTTTGTTGTTATAAAATTCAATTGCTCCTTATCCATCTCCGTATGGATCGGCAATGAAATAACTCTTTCAGTAAGCCAATCGGTAACAGGTAACGAAACTTTTGCTGTTTCATAATGCGCAAACATTTGTTGCTGATGTCCGGGTACCGGGTAATAGATCATCGAAGGAATATTATGTTCGCCAAGAAAAGCATTTCACATCATTAAGCACCAATGTATATTGATGAAAAACATGACTACAATATGAAGCCCTGAAAGGTGTTGTGATCTTTGGATTATTTGCAAATGCTTTATCATAAAAATCAGCTACAGCTTGTCTTGCTTTTACGTATTCATCAAGATGTTTTAATTTGATATTTAACACAGCAGCCTGGATTGTGTCAAGGCGGCTGTTGCAACCAACTATTTCATAATAATATCTTTTTCGCTGCCCATGATTGGCTACCATTTTCATTTTATCAGCCAATGCATCATCGTTAGTGAAAATAGCACCTGCATCACCATACGCACCAAGATTTTTTGACGGGAAAAAAGAAGTAGTTCCCACGTGACCTATAGTGCCCGTTTTGTTTTTCCCGCTTTTAGAAAGGTAATCGCCGCCAATTGCCTGGGCATTATCTTCTATGACAACGAGGTTATGTTTTTTAGCGATCGCCATTAATTCATCCAACGGTGCTGAATGTCCATAAAGATGAACAGGAACTATTGCTTTGGTTTTAGGAGTAATTGCCTTTTCTAATGCCGAAGGATCCATGCAAAACGTTTTAGGATCCACATCAACAAAAACTGGTGTAAGTCTTAGTAAGGCGATCACCTCGGTGGTTGCTATAAAAGTAAAAGAAGGTGTGATCACTTCATCACCCGGCTGCAGATCCAACGCCATCATGGCAATTTGAAGCGCATCGGTCCCGTTGGCACAGGGAATAACATGTTTGACGCCCAGATAAGCAGAAAGATTATTTGCAAATTCCTGAACTGGCTTTCCATTAATGAATGCAGTGCTTTCAATTACATTCAGCACGGCTTCATCTACTTCTTTTTTTATTTTATGATACTGCCTTTTCAGGTCGACCATCTGGATAGGAATCATCAGCTATTGGTTTTGTTTAGGCTTCGATAACAGTATTATTGCTCGAATAAGTCATCGCGGTCAAAAATTAAAGGGTACTAATACTACCATGACTAATTTGAGTTTATTTTTTTGCGACGCAAAAATAATGAATTAAAGATAGTTTATCCGTTTGCCTTTACATTTGTTATTCCGCACCAATTCTTATTGGGATTGGTATTTTTCTTTATGGCGACATTCTTCTACAATATTTTTTTGGTTTTATACAAGGCGGGTATTCGTATTGCATCTTTATGGAATAATAAAGCCAAATTATGGTTGAATGGAAGAAAAGATATATTCTATCGTCTGAAATTCAAACTCGGATCGAACTCGAAACTCATCTGGTTTCATTGTTCATCACTAGGCGAATTTGAGCAAGGCAGGCCAGTAATAGAAAACCTCCGAAAACGAATTCCCGATTCTAAATTCCTTCTTACCTTCTTTTCCCCTTCAGGTTATGAAATAAGAAAAGATTATAAAGGCGTTGATTGGGTTTTTTATCTGCCGTTGGATTCAAAACGAAATGCAAAACAATTTTTTGAAATCGTCAATCCATCGCTTGTCATTTTTGTTAAGTATGACTACTGGTATTACTATCTTACTGAATGTAAAAAAAGGAATATACCATTATTGATAGTTTCCGGGATTTTTAGAAAAGAGCAACCTTTTTTTAAATGGTATGGCAATCTGCATCGCCGCATGCTGAATCGTTTCATACATTTTTTTGTACAGGATAAAGAATCGCTTCAATTATTACAGTCTATTAATATAAACAATGTAACTGTTGCAGGCGATACCAGGTTTGATCGTGTATCAGAAATTGCTGAGAGCTTTAAACCCCTAGAAGAAATAGAAAAATTTTGCGGCAGCTCGCAAATACTTGTTGCCGGCAGCACATGGCCAGAAGATGAAAAGATCATCAAAGACGCTACAAACAACTTTCCTGATTTGAAGATCATCATTGCTCCACATGAGATACATAAAGAACATATTGATCAATTAAGATCAATTTTCCCGGGTGCTGTTCTATACTCGCAGCTCGCAGTGGGCAGCTCGCAGCTCGCAACCTGCCTTATCATAGATAATATTGGGATGCTTTCGAAACTCTATCATTATGCAACTGTCACTTATGTTGGCGGCGGATTTAATAAAGGCATTCATAATACACTCGAAGCAGCCGTTTATGGCAAGCCTGTTTTATTTGGGCCTAATTATAAAAAATTTAAAGAAGCTGTTGGGTTAATAGAAACAGGCGGAGCGATCTGTATTGAGTCCGGCAATGAGCTTTCAACAGACCTGAAAAAATTTCTCGACCATAAGACTGAATTAGAATTAAGCAGCAAAAATTCATTTGAGTTTGTAAAACAAAGTGGAGGAGCTACAGCAAAGATCCTTCATTACATTGAAGCAAACCGCCTTTTGACCAGTTGATAGAAGTGTTTTACTATTTCCCTGGTATCGTCCCATCCGAGTTTGATCTTTAATTCCCGATTCATCCAATACTCAGCTTCGGGGTAAATATTAAAACTATTAATAGTTTTTATGCTGCGTTCATACATGGGTTCATCACCACGGAATAATTCGCTTATAAAAACAAACCGATCGTTTATCCCGATGCCTTTGCGAAGATCACGTATAGGTGTCTCTTTTAATGAATGCATTAATTCATTCCTGTTTTCTTTTAACCGGTCGTTAAAAGATTCCTTTTGTTCAACCGCTTCATTAACTTCTTTCTCAATCTTATATTGTGAAAATTTCATCGGATCAAAATGAAGATCAAGTTGGCTCTTTGGCTTGGATTTTATTTTGGGAACGGAAATAACCTCTTGTTCTTCTTCAACTTCTTTTTTTGCAACTGAAACAGGTGTGATCGCGACACGTGTTGGTAATACAACTGATACCTTAGAAGTACCCAATGTTCTTACTGAAGTTTTTTGTAATTGATTCAATTCAGATTGCAATAATTGAAGCGTCATCTGCATTTGAGAGACATCAGCATTTTGCCTTACTTGTTCCTGCAAACGGTTAATCAAAGTCTGAATTCTTTCCATTTGTTTATACTACTTTTGACCGCGGATGAAAGGATTTTAAAGTTTACGGATAGTCGCAAAAATTGTTCCGTCTTTAAAATTACAAACAGTTTACCAACAATTATAATAATACCAGATTTTAACGATGTTTATAGAACCTAATATCAGAGGCGACCGTCGTGGATGGATCGAAGTAATTTGCGGATCAATGTTTAGTGGTAAAACCGAAGAGCTTATACGAAGGTTGAAAAGAGCTAAGATTGCGAACCTTAAAACCGAAATATTCAAGCCGGCAATAGATGTTCGGTATGACGAGATCAAGATCGTTTCCCATGACGAGAATGCGATACAATCCACGCCAGTAGACAGTTCCCAGACGATCATGTTACTTGCACAGGATGTGGATGTTGTTGGAATTGACGAAGCTCAATTTTTTGATCCTGAGATCGCCAATGTTTGTGATGAACTTGCTTTCCGCGGCATCAGGGTGATCGTTGCAGGACTGGATATGGACTATCTCGGCAATCCATTTGGCCAAATTCCTAATCTTTTGTCAAAAGCTGATTACATTACTAAGCTTCATGCAATTTGTGTTCGTTGCGGCAATATTGCAAATTACAGCTATCGCAAAGTACCAAACGATGACCAGGTAATGCTCGGGGCAAAAGATGTTTACGAACCAAGATGCAGAACATGTTATAAACTCTGATGAACTCAC
The DNA here is from genome assembly GCA_005882975.1 of Bacteroidota bacterium. GTDB lineage: Bacteria > Bacteroidota > Bacteroidia > Chitinophagales > Chitinophagaceae > VBAS01. Next base: position 18,799 of record VBAS01000040.1, read on the forward strand.
CCCGCTACATATATACTCTCATCAAAAAAGATCTGCTGCTTGAAGTAAGGCAGCAGTATAGCTTCTATGGCATACTCTTATATATCATGGCAACAATTTTTGTTTTGTATATGACCATAAGAGAGCCGGAAGCTAAAGTTTGGAACGGATTATTTTGGGTCATTCAATTGTTTATTTGCATAAATGCTGTTGCAAAAAGTTTTTTACAAGAAACCCGCGGTCGCATGCTTTATTTCTATTCTATCGTAAACCCCCGGGATTTTATCCTGGCAAAACTTGTGTTCAACTCAGTGCTGATGTTACTAATGAGTTTTCTTAGTATTTTACTTTTTTCTCTTTTCTTAGGTAACCCAGTTCAAAAAATACTCCCATTTATTGGATTAGTATTACTTGGCGGATGGAGTCTTAGTCTTGTTTTTACATTTCTTTCAGCCATTGCCGCAAAGGCGCAACAAAATGCAGCTATAATGGCAATATTGGGTTTTCCAATTATTATTCCTCAGCTAATGCTTTTAATGCAACTTTCCAATACTGTTTTTAGTGATAAAACTGGAATTGCGTTTTCTACTCTGTTTCTGATCATGGCGCTTGATGTGCTTGTGGTCATGCTTGCAGTGATCCTTTTTCCTTTTTTATGGAAAGATTGATGACTTGTTCAAAATTCCTTAATGTTTATTTCCTGTTCATTCCTTTCCCCTTATTTTTGCAATCACTTATTTATCACTGTGCCTGTCGCAGTTTTCCTATGACGAGCCACAAATTTTTATATGCGTAAATCCTGGTGGAAAATTCTGGGCGTTTTACTTCTTGTTTACACATTTATTGCGGGCTTACTAATTGAGGTTCCCCGTAACCCTCAATTAGAAGAAACCATACGTAATCTTTTCTTTCATGTATGTATGTGGTTTGGCATGATGATCTTGTTCATCGTTTCATTTGTTCGGGCTATCATGTATTTAAGAACAAGCAAACCCATTCATGATATCGCCTCCCGTCAATATGCGGGTGTAGGAATTTTATTTGGCTTGCTTGGTTATTTAACCGGTGCCATATGGATGAGTTATACCTGGATCGATTCCAATAAATCTATTTTTAATTCTTTTGATAGCATTGCCCGTGAGCCCAAATTGATTGGTGCTGCTATTGCATTGCTTGTATATGCAGCTTATTTGGTATTAAGAGATTCCATCCAGGATATCGATAAAAGAGCAAGGATAAGCGCCGTTTACAACATCTTTGCATTTGCAATGCTTTTCCCTTCTATCTGGATCATCCCACGTTTATTAGATAGCTTGCATCCGGGAGGCAGCCAGGGAAATCCTGCATTGGATCCTGGTAGCGCTTCTGCAAACATGCGGCTTGTTTTTTATCCGGCTATTGCAGGATGGACTTTAATAGGTGTATGGATCGCTACATTAAAGATCAGGATGAAAATTATTCATGAACAAAAATTGTCGCAATGAAAAAATTGATCGCCATTTTAACCTTTATATTTCTAACATTTTTCACTAATGCGCAGGAAGTAAAGATGGCTGATGCAATGAAAGAGAATGGAAAGATATATGTGGTAATCGCTGTGATGCTCACAATACTTGCCGGACTTATATTATATCTTATTCGACTTGACAGAAAAATTTCCCGGTTAGAAAAAAATAAATAAACTATTTTTTAAATTAAATGCTTGCCATATGTCTGACTATAGTTTTTTTGGAGCGGTTTCCAAAAGCTTTGACAAAGCCGCTAAGTTTACCAATTGCGATCCCGGTGTTCTCGAACAAATAAAACAATGCAATGCCGTTTACAGGATGAACTTCCCTGTAAAGATCGATGATAAGATAGAGGTCATTAAGGCTTATCGTGTTCAGCACAGTCATCACAAAACACCGTGCAAGGGTGGTATTCGTTTTTCAACTTCTGTAAATCTTGATGAAGTGATGGCTCTTGCAGCATTGATGACTTTTAAATGTGCCATTGTAAACGTTCCTTTTGGTGGCGCTAAAGGCGGTATCAGTATTGATCCTAAAAAATATACTGCTTATCAACTCGAGAATATCACAAGACGTTACACTGCTGAACTAATCAAGAAAAATTTTATAGGGCCAGGCACTGATGTACCTGCTCCTGACTATGGCACTGGCGAAAGAGAGATGTCATGGATACTCGATACATATACATCTATGCGTCCCGGCGAGATTGATGCTGCGGGTTGTGTGACTGGCAAACCTGTAACTCAAGGTGGGGTTCGCGGAAGAAGAGAAGCAACAGGGCTTGGTGTTTTTTATGGAATACGGGAAGTATGTAAAATACCTGAAATGATGGAAAAACTTGGTTTATCAACCGGTGTAGAAGGTAAAAGAGTTATTGTACAGGGATTAGGGAATGTTGGATATCATGCAGCCAAGTTTTTCCGTGAAAATGGCGCTAAGCTTGTTTGTCTTGCCGAACATGATGGAGCTGTTTTTTGTGAAGATGGATTAAACGAAGAGGAAGTCTTTCAGCATAAAAAGAACACAGGTTCTGTAAAGAATTTTCCCGGATCAAAATTTATTCCCACAAGTGCGGAAGCACTTGAATTAGAATGTGACATTCTTATACCTGCAGCATTGGAAAATGTGATCAATGGAGAAAATGCACCAAGGGTAAAAGCAAAAATCATTGGAGAAGGCGCCAATGGACCACTTACTCCAGAAGCTGATGAGGTCTTTGTACAAAGAGGAATATTAGTAGTGCCTGATATGTACTTGAATGCAGGAGGTGTTACGGTTAGTTATTTTGAATGGCTAAAAAACCTCAGCCATGTTCGCTATGGAAGAATGGAAAAAAGATTTACCGAAAATCTAAATGCACATATACTTGGCACCATTGAAGATCTGACAACAAAAAAAGTAAGTCAGCGTGAAAGAGATTTTATCATGCATGGCCCTGAGGAAGCTGATCTTGTTTACAGCGGACTTGAAGAAACCATGATCACTGCCACTCACGAGATAATGAATACATGGAAAAGCAATCCCAAAATACCTGATATGCGTACCGCAGCGTATGTAGTTGCAATAAATAAAGTTGCAACCAGCTATTCTGAACTCGGTATCTTCCCATAAAACAAAACCAATACTAACTGCACGATCCCTTTCATGAAAATGAAAGGGATTTTTTAATTATCATTTCCAAACAGGCATTTGCGAAATCTCTTTCAACTCGTCGTTAATCTTTTCCCATGCGCAAGTAAATTGTCCATTTGTGATCACTAAGAAGTTTGCTGGCATTGAAATGTTGTATCGTAAGACCTGGTGTAAAACTTTTTCATCAAGAGCAATTTCGCCTGCTTTACATTCAACCAACATCCATGGCTTGTGATCACGATCATAAACAAGTATGTCAAATCTTTTTTTTAGTTCCCCCAATTGAATTTCTTTTTCTACTGCAATCAATCCCAAAGGATATTTTAATTCCTGTACCAGGAATTGAATAAAATTTTGTCGCACCCATTCTTCCTCATTCAGTAATAGCCATTGTTTCCTGATAAAATCAAAGATCATCTCTTTACCATTCTCTTCTTTGAATCGAAATACAGGTTCAGGATAGTTAACTTTTATCATCGGTCAAAAGTATTGATTAAATTAGCAGGATGAAGTCGAAAGAAGAGATAATACAAAACTGGTTACCCAGATACACTGGCCAAAAACTTGAAAAGTTTGGAAGTTATATACTACTTACAAATTTTAGTAATTATGTTGAGAAGTTCGCAAAGTGGAATAAAGTAAGAGTAGTGGGCAAAGGCAAACCGATGCAATGCGCCACCAAAGATGATATTACAATTATCAATTTCGGAATGGGAAGCCCAACTGCTGCAACAGTAATGGATCTGCTGGCAGCCATCCATCCTAAAGCAGTTTTGTTTCTTGGTAAATGCGGTGGTTTGAAAAAAAGAAATAAGCTTGGTGATCTTATATTACCAATTGCCGCTATTCGTGGTGAAGGAACCAGTAATGATTATTTTCCCGTGGAAGTACCTGCATTGCCTGCTTTCGCTTTGCAAAAAGCGGTTTCTACAACTATCAATGAATATGAAATAGATTATTGGACAGGCACAGTATATACAACCAATAGAAGAGTGTGGGAACATGATGAAAAATTCAAAAAATATTTGCTGGATGTCAGAGCCTATGCAATTGATATGGAAACAGCGACGATCTTCACGGTTGGATTTTACAATCATATACCAACGGGAGCATTGTTACTTGTTAGTGACCAGCCAATGGTACCGGAGGGAGTGAAAACAGAGGCAAGTGATAAAAAGATTACATCAAAATTTGTTGACACCCATTTAAAGATCGGAATTGATTCATTGAAACAATTAATTAATAAGGGCCACACTGTCCGTCATCTTCGTTTTTAAAATCTTGATCATGAAAACTTTTATTTTAGCCCCGTTGGCTTTCATTTTAATGGTTACTACTGATAAATGCAAGAACAAAAATGAAAATTCTGTTTATAAGGGAAAGCTGGAAGTAAAGGGCATGTGCATGAATTATACGATCAAACTTTTGGAAGGAAATATTGATGCTTCAAAACTTGTTGCTGAATGGAAAGATGAAGTGACAGGCAAAACACATAATAATGTTTTTGCTTTGGGAAGTGTTTGTAATTTTCCTACAACTATTAACGAAGGTGATGAGTTTTCTTTTACGATTGATACAACATATGTCAGCAACTGTGCCGTTTGTCTCGCCTATTATCCCAAACCAGCGAAAAGTATTGCTATTAAAGTAGTGAATAAATAATGTTGCCCATACTCCGGATAAATGATCTTTCAATTGATTTTGTTTCAGAATCAGGAATAACTGCTGCTTTAAAAAACATTTCACTTTCTGTCAATCGTAGCGAAATTCTTGCAATTGTTGGCGAATCAGGATCTGGTAAATCAGTGACAGCGCTTTCCATTCTGAAATTGTTAGCGAGCACGGCAAGATTTTCAAGTGGTGAGATCATTTTTTCTGAAGACGGAAATAATGAAATTCATCTAACCCGTTTACCAAATAAAGAATTACAGAAAATCCGTGGCAATAAGATCGCGATGATCTTCCAGGAACCAATGACATCATTAAATCCCGTATTCACCTGCGGTAACCAGGTTGCAGAATCAATACAACTTCACAAAAAAATTTCAACAAGTAAAGCAAAGCAACAAGCTATAGAATGGTTCAGAAAAGTAAAATTGCCTGAACCGGAAAAAGTTTTTTCTAAATATCCTCATCAATTAAGTGGCGGTCAAAAGCAACGGGTGATGGTAGCCATGGCAATTTGCTGTAAACCTTCCTTGCTAATTTGTGATGAACCAACAACTGCGTTAGATGTAACGGTTCAAAAAAATATTTTACAGCTGATAAAAGAATTACAGGAAGAACAAAAAATGGGAGTCATCTTTATCACACACGATCTTGGAGTAGTAAGCGAAATAGCGGATAAGATCGCCGTGATGTATAAAGGCAAGATCGTTGAAACCAATTCCAGGAAAGAAATTTTCACTAATCCGCAGCATCCATACACAAAGGGTTTGCTTGCTTGCAGACCAGTGTTCCATCAAAAAGGAGAAAGATTACCCGTTGTGAGTGATTTTCTGGAAACACCAAACAACACACCACAGGCGATAGATAAACCACCCAAACTTGAGAATACTGTGGTCAGTGGTCAATCGTCTCCTGTACTTCTTAGGGTTAAAGATCTTTCGGTTTGGTTTCCTGTTAAAAAAAATTTACTTGGAAAATCACTCTCTTTCACCAAAGCGGTAGATAATGTTAGCTTCGAAGTAATAAAAGGTGAAACTCTTGGCCTGGTTGGTGAAAGTGGCTGTGGTAAGACTACCCTCGGCAGGGCATTGCTACGACTTATTGAACCAACTGCAGGTGAAATAATTTATAATGGCATTGATCTTACTAAAAAAACCGGTCACGAAATAATATCTCTTCGAAAAGATATACAACTTGTTTTCCAGGATCCATATTCATCCTTGAACCCCCGGCTAACTATCGGCTCGGCTATTATTGAACCATTGAAAGTGCATGGACAGTACAAAAGCGAAAAGCAACGAAGGGAAAGAGTGATGGATTTACTTGAAAAAGTAAATCTTGAGTCAAAACATTTCAATCGATATCCTCACGAATTCAGTGGCGGACAGCGACAACGTATAGTTATCGCAAGGGCACTAGCACTAAATCCTTCCTTTATTATTTGCGATGAACCGGTTTCCGCATTGGATGTAAGTGTTCAGGCACAAGTGCTCAATTTGTTGAACGATATTAAAAAAGAATTTGGTTTTACGACGATCTTTATTTCACACGATCTTGCTGTTGTTCGCTATATAAGTGATCGTATTATGGTGATGCATAAAGGGCAAATTGTTGAGCAAGGCAACGCGGATGACGTATATTATCATCCAAAAAATGAATACACGAAAAACCTGATTAATTCTATTCCTGGAAAAAATTTAAACTATTCAAGATAACGATAAGCCATATCCGAATAATCCTGCCCTTCATTATAAAACATCCTGGCACTTCTTCTTTTTGAATATAAAATCTTCTTCAGTTGTTTTTCCATTTGCTCTTTCACAGGCAGGTCTTCCTTTATCTTTTCATCAGTGAATTCGGTAAAAACGATCTTATTTTCATCCCTTGAAAAATTATATCCGGACATAATGGAAGTGTAGCCGATATCATCGTCGTCATCTTCGTCGACTTCATCATCATAATTGAATTGGCTGTTGTCCTTCGACAATAACCCAGCGGTGGCTAATTTCCAGGATAAATCATCCTTTTTAGTTTTGTATTTATAGAAAAACACAAATCCATTCCTATCTTTTACTGATGCAGGAAGACTATCGATGAACACCAGTGAATCAGGTTTATTATAAGAAGATGAAAATAGTTTGCTTTTTGACAGGTCACGTTGATTTTTAAATTGAACCGGAAATTTGTCTTGCATTTTCAATGTTCTCAGATCGGTAAATAATTCATACCTGTAATCATCAAGTTTTGCAAAATAAGTCAGGATTGTATCTGGAAGTGAGATTTTATGCTGCAAAAAAAGGTAAACAGTATTATATTTTAATCTTTTATCGTTTGATGATAGCATTTGTTTCAACAGATCATTTACAGCAGGATTCGTTTGCCTGAATGGTAACAATAAAGTTGCATAGGTTATAAGATCATCATTACCCTGGTCGCCTTCATTACGATGATAAAGGTTTTCAGTTTTTGTTTCCGTTTTTTCATCCTCAGCTTTTTCTATTGCCGATCTTTTTTCTTCAATATTTTGCTTCTTTAATTGCTGTTTTGCTTCTATTAAAAATTTACTGTAATAGATCTCATATTCCTTTGCCTTAACAAGATTACTATCAACCATTTTTCGCAGCAAATGCATGATCGGCTTTTTATAATCATCAAGCGTCATTAAGGGAAGCAGATCAATCAAAATAGTCTTTGTTAGTTTCAATGAATCATCCAACCCATTTAGAAAATCTCCGTCGGACGATTCGGAATTTGTATAAACACTGCGATAGGAATAGGTCCTGTAATTATTTTGATACCGGTTTTCATTTTCCAGTACTGGCGGTTCATCAGTAATTATGTCTTTGAAAAGATTATAGGAATACTGTGTTTTCTGTGTCAGCAATGCGCTCAATGAAGCATACTGTAATTGCACCGTATCACCCGCTTCATAGAAAATACTTTTTAAAAGATCTGCGCTTGCTTTTGTGGGAATACTTGCCAATTTGCTGATGAATGAAATTTTCCTTTCAAGGTATTTTTTTTCGCTCCATTTAAATGAATGAATTGCTTTTGCTAAAAGAACAATGTCAGTCGAATCCATATCTATTTGCCATAGTGAATTGACCGCTTTTTTTCTTGCAACGCTATCACTGCCAAAGAAATCATTAAAAAATATTTTTGATTTTTTTGTAAAAGGGTCAAAGAGTTTTAAGGTATCGGAAGGAACAAAATTTTCAAAAAACCCTTTTACAAAGCTTGAAGGTTGTGAAAGAGTGTCTGTTTGTGTTGTCAATTGGAAATGCAGCCCATCCTTATAAAATGTTTTGGTTAAAATTACTCGGCTACTATTAGTGTCAGTAACAATTTGTTCCATCACTTTCATTCCATTTGGCAAGGTTGATCTTTTTTCACTCCGAACGATCCATGTTGTGTCAGCGCCAGGCAAAAACAAATACTTGTTATCACGCAGCAAGGTGCTATCCACATATTCATATTTGGATGTACGGGCAAAGCTGATATATATCTCCTCCCCTGTTGTATCATTTTTGACAAGTCGGGTTTTATAATCATCTTTCGAGATACTAAAGTAATTTTCATCATCGTCACTATCTGAAACATCGCCGTTTTCATCCGGTACATCAACCTTATTTTTTTTCTCTTCGGGAAACCATGAAGTGGTTACTGAAAAATACATTGATGTATCTTTTCTTTCTTTCATTTCCTTATAAACAAATGGCATTATCTCAAAAGAATTGAAAAATTTTTGAGCCGCCGTGTTCTCATTTTTTCCATGAGCAACCAATGTATAATAGTGAGGACCCTGGATGAGAAACCTTGTAAAAATTATAGAACCATTTTTATGCAGGTACTTGCATTCAAGAGCCGGATATCCTTTGTAAACCAGAAGTTTCCGACTAAGATTTTTTTCAATATAGTCAGCAGATCCAAAACTTTCATCCATTAATGCAAGATCAAAGGTGTCCTCTTCAGCAAACCTGTAATTGTGAATATCTGTTCTTATAACAGAAAAATGCTGTCCGCTTGCTTTTTCTTCAGCATCGTATTGCACATTATCTCCAAATGATTCATAAGGTTGTTGAGGAAAATCCACTGCAAAGCCACCATAAGCCGGTTCAAATTTTTTCCACCCTTCATTCTTAAATTCTTTTAATTGAATACTATTAAAGAATCTCTTTGCTTCATCACCGTTTTTAATATAATCGCCATTGCCGCCCATTTTAAAAAAAATAACTTCAAATGGAGTGATGAAGATATTATATCGATTATAATCACCTCTTCTTGTGCGACTGGTTATATCATATCCTTTGTAACCGCTTTTTGTAATTTCTGTTTTACTTAAAATTTTGCCGGGAACATTTTCATACAATAAACTATCAATTTTTTTTGCAACAACATCGGCGTTATGTCCCCAATAAAGACTATTTGTTTTTACCCGTGTAACCATGTAAAAGCTCCCATTAGCCATATCAGCATATTGCTTCTGATCAAATAAAAAGTTTTCTCCAAAGTGATAAAACTTTCCTGGAATATCTACCTTATAAAATCCATCATCAGCAGTTTGGGTTGAGAAAGTTATTGGTACACGGACTTTTTCAACCGCATCCTTTTGCTTATTGTCTCTTGTGCCCATAAATATTGGCCGAAGTTTGTACCCTTTTCTTCTCAGCAATTCGATCACACCCCTATTACCAGGAAGATGTGCTGCTCCAACTCCAACAAACAATGAGGAACTTTTAAGAATTGAATCAATTGAATTTGCCTGGATCTCATTTCTGCGATAAAGAAATTTTTCATCAAAGGCATCGGATTGGCTGTTTAATTTGTTGATCGAGTCAAGCTGATCCAGATTACCAGCCCGATATGCTTCTTGCAACTTTGACGGTGAAAACTCTTCATCATAATCAAAACTCTTTTCCTTTTTGTTTTTTTCTTTTGCCGCATCACGAAATGCCTCCGCCATTAATTTCATGCTTTGCTCATACTGCTCAACACCGGCAACTTTTTTTCCTAATTTTTTTCCCGTTTGATAAATATACAGATCGAGATAAGTGTCCTCTTCAAAATCACTATTGTTATCAGACTGGCTGCGATAAAGCAAATTGTTGATCATGGATGGCTTACTGAACATGGCCACCTCTAATTTTTTTTCGTATTTACCGAATCGTAAAGTTCTAATATTAAAAAAATCATTGGGCATGTCATTCGTTATTCCCGGGTTGAAACCATACCGGTAATTAGCAGAGCCCATGTCATAATTGTTTATGTCCTCCTGCCATGTTTCAGGATTTGTTTCGAGAGCCACCACGTCTGAATTTTTAATAGCGAGATAAAACGAATCGGCGAGGTTAAAAGCGATTTTACTGCTGACATGCATGGTTCCAAATAAATAGGAAGGCTTCTTCAAACCATTGCCACTTATCTCCCAAAACAGGCTTGGGTATCTTTTTGCTTTGGCTTTTGATGGGCCTTGACTCTGCGCACAAAAGTAAAACAGCACTGTTGCAGCCAGGATAAAATTTCGCTTCATAAAGTAGATGAGGTCCTGATTTTAATACTTCAAGATGCTAAATGCCTCTTAATACATAAAATTAATCAAATATACCGGTGTAAGGGGCTGTGGACAATGCCTAAAGAATGTGAAAAATTATTCATGGAAAAAAAACCAAAACCGCTACCTTTGCCCACTTTAAAACTGAGTGAACCGCCCGGCGCCGTAAGGCCGGATGGGAATCAACCCTCCCTTCAGTATGCCTGCTCCCGGACAGTCACCAGTAATTTAATAACAATAAGTCCAATAGAAATCATGCTGTTGAAGTGTGCGACGCAACAAGAGATGCACAAAGATCCATCAGCTGGCAAACAAAAAAAATAAATTAAGCCCATGAAGCTCTCGCAATTCCGTTTCGACCTTCCCTTAAATCTTATTGCTCAGAACCCAGCCAAAAGACGTGAAGATGCCCGCATGATGGTGGTCCATCGCCATACGGGCCAGATCGAAAACAAACATTTCCGCGACATCATGGACTATTTTGACGATAAGGATGTGTTCGTTGTAAATAATACAAAGGTATTTCCCGCAAGAATGTATGGCCG
>VBAS01000040.1:29716-32941 GCA_005882975.1 Bacteroidota bacterium
GTATTCTTGCTTCGTGAACTGAATAAGCCTAACCGTCTTTGGGATGTGATCGTTGACCCTGCAAGAAAGATCCGTGTAGGTAATAAACTCTACTTCGGCGATAATGAGGAACTGGTAGCTGAAGTAATTGACAATACAACCAGCAGAGGCAGAACGATCCGTTTTCTTTGGGAAGATTCTGAAGAATCGTTCCGTGGTATGCTGGAGAAGTTAGGTGAAACCCCACTACCGAAGTATATTAAGCGTAAGCCTGATGAAGAAGATAAGGAGCGTTATCAAACCGTTTATGCAAAACATGAAGGCGCCGTTGCAGCTCCAACAGCTGGCTTGCATTTTAGTCGTGAATTGATCAAGCGTCTTGAAATAAAAGGTATTCGTTTTGCTGAAGTCACTTTGCATACTGGCTTGGGAACTTTCAGACCGATCGAAGTAGAAGATCTGAGCAAGCATAAAATGGATGCTGAATATTACAGGATAGAAGAAGATGCCTGCAAAATTGTAAATCGTGCAAAGGAATATGGTCATCGTATTTGTTCTGTCGGTACTACAACTATGAGAGCAGTTGAATCTTCTTTTACCGCACAAAAGTTATTGAAGCCTTCCGAGGGTTGGACGAATATGTTTATTCATCCTCCTTATGAGTTTAATATTGCTGATGCGCTGGTTACTAACTTTCATTTACCAAAAACAAGCCTGCTGATCATGACTTGTGCATTTGCAGGATATGACCTGATAATGGAAGCGTACAAAAAAGCCATCAAGGATAAATATCGCTTCTTTAGTTATGGTGATGCACTATTGATAGTTTAGAACCGGGATTCATCGAATTATAAAAGAAGACTTTGAAGAAATAATTTTAAGCCCCATTATGGTGGGGCTTTTTTTATTGGCTGGAATTTGGTGTTATAAATAAGGAAACCGCATTCTCGTTTACGACAATAACTTAACTATCCGCTAACAGCATTCTTTAGTAACTTTAAAGTGAGGAGGGCTAGATCATGAAAAAGATTCTTTTAATTACCGCACTATTTACAATTGGATTTTCCACGGTAGCACAGATCAATCTTTCAAGAAGTTCAAAAAGCAATACAGAAATTTTGAATGATCAATATGCCAGCGGCGTATTCAAAAATTCTGAAGGAACCATTATCGATGTAGAAAAGGAAAATGTTCAGGCTTATTTCAATATCCTTGACTGGTTGAATGGACGAGTAGCAGGTTTACAGATCTATATTACCAGAACTGGAACAAGAGTTCCTGTTATTCGTGGATCAGCCGCCACAATTTTTGTAGATGAAATGCGAATGGATGCATCGTTCCTGAATTCCCTTTCCGTAAATGATATTGCAATGATCAAAGTGATCAAAGGACCATTTGCGGGAGCCGTTGGTAACGGAGGTGGCGGAACGATTGCTATCTATACTATTAAGGCTGAGGATGAAGATGAGGAAGAAAGCCAATCCCAAATTCCTTAAGCATAAATTTACTTCAACCTCGCCTTCCCAAAGGAAAGGAGTCAAAAAGTCTTCATGTGAGAAGATTTAGATGGGCTTTTAATCCAGTCCAAACATTCCCTTATTCAATTGCTGAAGGATCTGCGTTTTATCTTTTGCAGAAACAAGTAGTGAAATGTTATGCGGGCTGCCACCATAAGCAACCATTCTAACAGGGATATTTACAATTGACCCAAACAATTTTTTGATCATGTCTCTTGTTTGCGAGATCTCATTTCCCACAACAGAAATAATTGCCTGGTCTTTATCAACTTCAATTGTTCCAAACGGTTCAAGCTCTTTTAAAATTTCTTTTAGCTGAGTAGTATTATCAATTGTCAATGAAACTGCAACTTCGGAAGTAGTGATCATATCTATCGGCGTACGATATTTTTCAAACACTTCAAATATTTTTCTTAAAAAACCGTAAGCCAGTAACATTCGGCTGCTCTTTATTCGAATAGCAGTGATATTATCTTTTGCAGCAACGGCCTTCACTCCTACAGATTCTGCTACTTCACAGATCGTTGTTCCTTTTGCTTCAGGCTGCATAGTGTTCAATAACTTAACCGGTACTTTATAAGTTTGAGCCGGCCAGATTGATGCCGGATGCAGGATCTTTGCACCGAAATACGCAAGCTCTGCTGCTTCTTCAAAACTTAATTGTTCAACAGGAACTGTCTTCTTTACAATTCGCGGATCATTGTTATGCATGCCGTCTATGTCTGTCCATATCTCGCAAACGCTTGCGTTGATAGCTGCTGCGATCAGTGATGCGGTATAATCACTTCCTCCACGTTTCAGATTATCTACTTCACCCCTTGCATTGCGACAGATATAACCTTGCGTAACAAAAAGTTTTTTTGCACTATGTTGCTTCAGCAGTTGAGACAATTTTATTTTAATGCTTCCGATCTGTGGTTCATCATAACTATCAATGCTCATAAACTCCAATGCAGGCAACAATTCATGATCAACTCCGGCTTCTTCCAAATAAACACTAAATAATTTTGTAGAGAGTAATTCACCTTGCGCAAGAATGTCCTTGCTCAATGCTTCACTAAAAGATATTTTTAAAATGATATTTAGAAATTCAAAATGTTCAGCAACGATGGCTTTTGCCTTTTCAAGCGATGCTGGTTTCTTTACCAACTTTGAAATAAAATCCAGGTAATGTGCTTCCAATTTTGCGATCTCTTGTTTTGCCAATGACCTTTCACCCTTTGCAATATAACCGCCGATGGTCACCAGCGAATTAGTAGTACCGCTTAATGCACTCAACACAACGATAACTGGTTCGTCACCTCTTGTTACAAGTTCTGCAACCTGGAACATTCGTTCAGGCTTACCTACAGACGTACCACCGAACTTCATTATTTTCATAAATTCTCCTCATAATTTTTAAGGCTGCAAAGATAGGTCTTGAATAACATTAACAATTGTTAGAAGTACAATTTGATTACCGGTATAGTTAATTCTATTAAACTTCTGTTGTGTCACACTTTTGTACTGCAAGAATTTTATTCAGCAATATTGCAGTAGTCTGCCAGTACGAAGCAAAGGCCTATTCCATTTAGTTTTCACGAATTGACTCACCATATTACATCAAACTTTTCACCAAGGAATTTCAGATCCTCAATTACAGGTTTTAACAAAGGAATTCCATTCTTCATTCTTTCAACTTCCATTTCCCGCTCGGGATCACCAGGTATCAACACACTTGCTTCACCTT
>VBAS01000144.1 GCA_005882975.1 Bacteroidota bacterium
ATTTGTCTTGCACCATTTAAAACACCAGAAATTGAATTGGCTGTTGCCAAACCAAGATCATTATGGCAATGACAAGAAATTATTGCTTTATCAATATTGGGAACATTATTTTTTAAGTAAGCGATCTTCTCGCCGTACTGATGTGGTAAACAATAACCCGTAGTGTCAGGAATATTTACTGTAGTAGCGCCAGCTTTAATAACTGCTTCAACAACTCTTGCGAGATAATCATTATCAGTACGACCGGCATCTTCTGCATAGAACTCAACATTATCAACAAAATTCCTTGCCCATTTCACACACTGAATGGCTCTTTCTAAAATCTCTTCTCTTGTAGAATTGAATTTTGCTTTGATATGAAGATCAGAAGTGCCAATGCCTGTATGGATACGTGGATTTCTTGCAAGCTTTAATGCTTCAGCAGCAACTTCGATATCTTTTTGCACGGCACGGCTAAGACCACATACCTGTGCTTCTTTAATTATTGCGGAGATCTGTTTTACACTTTCAAAATCACCCGGACTTGAAATAGGAAATCCGGCTTCTATAATATCAACACCCAACTCCTCCAATTGAAGTGCTAATTCGATCTTTTCTTTTGTATTTAGTTTACAGCCCGGAACTTGCTCACCGTCTCTGAGAGTAGTATCGAATATGTAAACCCTGTTATTTGGCATACAAACGTTTATCAGGTGATAAAATAAACAGGCTGCTTATTTTTGTGTTGCTTGCCGGTAACCAATAAACTTACAGCCTGTTTGTCCGAAATTATTTCTATTTTATTCCCCGGTCAAGTCAAAATTGAATGTATTTTACATCCGGCAGGGAGGCCAAATTCTGGCAAAACCTTTGCCTGTAAAGGATTCTAGCTAATTAAAACTACAATGCCCAACCGTTCGGCCGATACGCTTTTCCAATTAATAAAGTCGCTTGAGAAGAGTGAGAAAAGGAATTTTAAGCTCTATGTAAAAAGAAACACCCCTGGTGGGGACTTAAAATTCATTCAACTCTTTGATGCACTTGATGGGATGAAAGAATATGATGAGGTTGCGCTGCTTAAAAAAAATAAATCGATCAGGAAGCAACAGCTTTCAAATATCAAGGCGCATTTATATAAACAAATACTTGCAAGCCTTCGAATAATACGTGATGAAAATAATATCGATATTCAATTGCATGAGCAAATGGATCATGCCCGCATTTTATACAACAAAGGGCTTTACCTGCAAAGTTTGAAGCTACTTGATAAAATGAAAGAGATGGCGAAGACGCATCACCAGCTTACTTATTTGCAGCAAGTTTTATTTTTTGAAAAAAAGATCGAAGCATTGTTCATCACTCGCAGCATGCGCAACAGGGCCGATCAATTGACAAACGAAAGTGAAGATGTAAATGAAAAACTTTCAGTTGTAAATAAACTTTCAAATCTTTCATTACAATTGTATAGCTGGTATATTCAGCATGGTCATGCACGGAATGAAAAAGATTTTGAAGAACTGAAGGAGTATTTTGAGAAATATTTACCAGAAGGCATTAAGAAAGATTCTTTTTACGAAAAGCTTTATTTGTATCAAAGCTATACATGGTATGCATTTATCCGCCAGGATTTTTTACAATACTATCGCTATACACAGAAATGGGTCGATCTTTTTGATGAATATCCTTTTATGCTCACCGCTGAAACAGCTATGTATATTAAAGGCATGCATAACCTGATGGGTGCACATTTCAATTTGTTGAATCATGAAAAATTGAAAGAGGCTATCAGGAAATTTGAGGATTTTACAAAGCATCCGATCATTACTGGTAATGAAAACAACCGGATACTTACTTATGTTTATTTATATACAGCTAAGTTGAATCTTTGTTTTCTGCAGGGCAATTTTACAAAAGGATTGAAACTGGTTCCTTTTCTTGAAAAAATGCTGAAAGAATACGGACTATATCTAGACAAGCATCGTGTGCTGGTTTTTTATTATAAGATCGCCAGTCTCTATTTCGGAAGTGGCGATAATGAAAAAGCGATCGATTACCTCAATAAGATCATTAATGAAAAAGCTGATCTGAGAACGGATCTGCAATGCTATGCAAGATTACTGCACCTGATCGCACATTATGAATTGGGAAATTTTGAACTGCTGGAGTATTTAATTAAATCTGTTTATCGGTACATGGCGAAAATGCAAAACCTGAGCAAAGTGGAGGAAGAAATATTTACATTCCTTCGCCGTTCATTCCGGGTTGGTGCTCATGCATTAAAACCGGAGTTTGAGAAATTGCTGGAGAAATTAAAAAGATATGAACGAAATCCTCTTGAGACAAGAGCTTTTAGTTATCTAGATATTATATCCTGGCTGGAAAGCAAGATCAATAATGTGAATGTACAGGATGTGATCCGTGAAAAATATTTGCTAGGGAAGAAGGCGGTTAGGAATTAGTAATTGGGAATTTGGGGTTTGGGTCGCATTATGCGGATTGAATAAAAACAGTTTCAATTTTGAATCCTTATTACTAATTCCCAATACCCAATTCCACATTCAGCTGTTGGTAACTCTTCAAAAATTCTACTTACAAATCCCTCTCGGCTTCTTACTTTTGCGCAATTTATTTTTTTCAAACTATGCCAGATAAACAACAACCCGCAATTCTATTACTTGAAGATGGAACTCTTTGCCATGGACTAGCTTTCGGCGCAATTGGTACAGCTACCGGCGAAATTTGTTTTAATACCGGTATGACTGGTTACCAGGAGGTGTTTACCGATCCAAGTTATTATGGACAGGTATTGATCATGAACTCAGTTCATATTGGCAATTATGGTGTGAAAGATGAGGATATTGAATCTGATTCGGTAAAGATCCGCGGTTTGATTGGAAGAAATCTTGAAGAAACTTATTCAAGAAAACAGGCAAAAGGTAATTTGGATGAATACCTTAAAAAAAATAAAATTGTTTGTATTGAAGGAGTGGATACCCGTGCCTTGGTAAGTCATGTTCGTCAGAAGGGAGCAATGAATTGCATCATTTCTTCGGAAGTGCTTGATGTAGAAGAATTGAAAAAAATGCTGGCAAAAGTTCCTTCAATGGATGGATTGGAATTAGCATCGTTTGTAAGTACAGAGAAAGAATATGAATTGGGTGATGCTTCATCTCCTGTTAGAATTGCAGTGATGGATTATGGATGCAAAAAACATATCCTGGAGTGTATGACAGAGCGTGGCGCTTATGTAAAAGTATTTCCAGCAAAAACATCCCCTGCAAGATTAAAAGAGTTTAACCCAAGCGGTTATTTTATTTCCAATGGTCCGGGTGATCCGGCAGCGATGGGTTATGCAATTGAAAATCTGAAAGTGATATTGAAAGAGAATAAACCAACATTTGGAATTTGCCTGGGCCACCAGTTGCTTGCTTTAGCTAATGGTGTACAAACGTATAAGCTTCATCATGGTCATCGCGGATTAAATCATCCTGTAAAGAATTTAGTAACGGGAAGATCTGAGATCACAACTCAAAATCATGGTTTTGGTGTAGATCCCGAATCAATAAAAAAAGCTGAAAATATAGAGGTAACGCATGTCAATTTAAATGATCAATCAATTGAAGGTATTAGAATAAAAGGCACACCAGCTTTTTCTGTTCAGTATCATCCTGAAAGCACACCCGGTCCGCATGATAGCCGTTATCTTTTCGATCAGTTTATTGATATGATTAAGAAAAGCTAGAGTTTTGAAAAGGCTAATCCAAAAACAATTATTAGAAGAATAAAAAAGGGAATCAGCAATTTTGCGTTTGCTTTCCTTTTTACTTCATCAGGATATTGCATAAAAGTTTCTACCTTATTTTTAAAATTGCTTTCACTTCCAACGGTTTTTATTATTACAAAATAGATAATACCAAAAAGGGGGATCGCTAATATTTTACCGATGGATTTTCCGGAAGAATAAGTGAAAACACTTCTAATACTTTTGGTCAGGCTTTCATTAAAACCAGGAACAAAGCTTATGCTGATCATCATCACTGCAAGAATAAATAAGACGATCAGTGCCGATAAAAAAAGATTCCCATTCAATCTTCCCTTGTTTCCATCTCTTCCTTTTTGATGTATTTCATAATACTGGCTGCCGTAAAGTGCTTCAAGAAATGTCATACTTTTTTAATTT
Source organism: Bacteroidota bacterium (assembly GCA_005882975.1). Classification (GTDB taxonomy): domain Bacteria; phylum Bacteroidota; class Bacteroidia; order Chitinophagales; family Chitinophagaceae; genus VBAS01. The sequence continues at coordinate 4,160 of VBAS01000144.1, forward strand.
AAATAAATAGTCTTTTA
>VBAS01000079.1 GCA_005882975.1 Bacteroidota bacterium
CAGGTTGGCCGGCCGGTAAGGCTGATAGGTGTTCGTTTCAGCCAACTTATTCCCTTTACGATGCAAATGAGTTTATTTCATAATAAAGTGGAAAAACTTCAACTCTACAAAGCTGTTGATGATATTAAGGACAGGTTCGGCAGCAAGATGGTTACAAAGGCGGTTAATTCAGGATCAAAAGAAGATTCGAATCTTAATTTTACAAAGCATAATAAAAAGAAACAGCCCGGTGATAAGGGCAAGTTGCTTTAAGTATTTTTCCTCCTGTAGAATTTATTGCACTTCTTTACTTTCTTATCTCTTTTTTAACAATCAAAGAATTATTGGTAAACTTTTTGCAACTAATTAAACTAATGCAGCCAGTTTAAATCAATATCCTGATCCCACCACAACAATTGAATGATTTAACCCTACGCAAAAGTTTTTACAGTATAATTTTTTCCAGGTCAAAGGCCTGTTTTTTATTAATTAAATTTTAAAACCACAACCATGAAAACACTCCGTGCTTTTTTAGCCTTGTGCTTATTTGTCTTTACTTTTTTAAATGCAAACAGCCAATCATCACTTATTCCTAAGTATGAAATAGGCGTTCATCTTGGTACATTTATTTACCAGGGAGACCTGACGCCAAATGATCTTGGTGCATTCAACACAATGAAACCCGGTTTTGGCGTTTCCGCTACAAGAAATATAAACAGCCATTATGCTATTCGCTTACAATTGTTACGTGGGTCATTAAAAGGTGATGACGGCACTTACGATGATCCTGCCTGGCGCAAACAACGTAATTTAAACTTCACAACTCCTGTTACTGAATTATCGCTCCAGGTTGTCAGAAATATTATAGGCCTTATACCAAATGAAGCAGGCATTATAAATTTTAGTCCTTACGTTTTTGGTGGCCTCAGTTATTCCTTTTTAAATATAAAAAGAGATTGGAGCCAATTCGATTATTCCCATTTCGCCGGAGAACCTGCAGTCATTAATGGACTAAATGAAGATATTGATCATTCAGTCCCAAAAGGGATTTTTTCCATACCTATTGGATTGGGGGTTCGATATGGTATTACTGAAAAACTTTCATTTTCACTTGAAGGCACTTACCGAATTCTCAATACTGATTATTTGGATGGTTTTAGCCAGTCAGCTAATCCAGATAAAAATGATCATTATCATACAATAATGGCCGGCTTGATCTATTCTTTTGGAAAGCGAAACAAGTTTGATTGTCCCATAATTAAAAATTGATCTGGTTTTTCTGACACATGAATAGTAAAGACGATTAACTTCATCTTCTTTATCTTCGCCTACCTAAAAAATTGAAAATGTCTCAAGCCTGGAAAGATTATCAGCAAAAAAATAAAGATCGTTTTTTAAGTGAGTTACTGGAATTACTTCGCATACCAAGCATAAGTGCAAGAAGCGAACATAAACCTGATATGCAGAAATGTGCAGAAGCCGTAAAGCAACGTATGCTGGAAGCTGGCGCAGATAAAGCAGAAATTTTTCAAACTCCCGGTCATCCTATCGTTTATGGTGAAAAAATAATTGATCCGAAAAAACCTACTGTACTTGTTTATGGTCATTATGATGTGCAGCCTGTTGAGCCATTAGAGCTTTGGCATAGTGGGCCATTTGACCCGGTAATTAAAGATGGAAAAATTTTTGCAAGAGGAAGCTGTGATGATAAAGGGCAATTTTATATGCATGTAAAAGCGTTGGAAACAATGGTGCAAACGAATTCACTTGTTACCAATATAAAATTTTGCATTGAAGGTGAAGAAGAAGTTGGTTCCTCTAATCTTGCTGATTTTGTAAAGAGTCATAAAGATCTTTTAAAAGCAGATGTGATACTCATCAGTGATACAGCAATGCTCAGTCTTGAAAACCCGTCAATAGATATCGGAGTAAGGGGCTTAAGTTATATTGAAGTAGAAGTAACAGGGCCTAATCGTGATCTTCATAGTGGTGTTTATGGGGGAGCTGTTGCAAATCCAATTACTATTTTGGCAAAGATGATCGCTTCATTGCATGATGAAAACAATCATATTACTATTCCAGGTTTTTATGATGATGTGGTTGTAGCAACAACGGAAGAAAGAAAAAAGATGGCTGCCGCACCTTATGATGAGAAAGAATACAAAGAAGACCTCGGTGTAAAAGAATTGTGGGGTGAAAAAGGATTTACTACAAATGAGAGAACTGGTATACGTCCAACGATCGAATTAAATGGAATTTGGGGTGGCTATATTGGGGAAGGTTCTAAAACCGTTTTACCTTCTAAAGCATTTGCAAAAATTTCTGCCCGGCTTGTTCCTAACCAGGATAGCAATAAGATCACGGATCTTTTGATAAACCATTTAAAGAAAATTGCTCCTGCGAATGTTTCAGTAAAAGCTGAGCCACATCATGGAGGTGAACCTTACATGACACCTATTGATAGCAAAGCATACAAGGCAGCAGCGGCAGCAATAAAAGATACGTTTGGAAAAGATCCCATACCAGTTCGTGGAGGCGGTAGTATTCCCATCTGTTCTTTATTTGAACAAGAGTTGGGAATAAAGATCGTCTTCATGGGTTTTGGATTGGACAGTGATAACTTACATAGTCCAAATGAAAAATTCAATCTTGATAATTATTATAAAGGCATTGAAACGATTCCATATTTCCACAAGCATTTTGCTGAAATGTGATCTGATCTTGCACTACGTCTTTCAAAAAAACCTCATCCTGATAAGATGAGGTTTTTTAATTTTGATCATGCCTGAAAAAGAAAAGCTCCGCATTGATAAATATCTCTGGGCCATTCGTCTTTTTAAAACCCGTTCTCAAGCTTCCGATGCCTGTGACTCGGGTAAAGTGAAATTCAATGGTGTTCAAACAAAAGCATCTAAACATGTAAATGTTGGTGAGGAGTATGAAGTAAAAACCGAAGCAAAACGATGGCGCATTCGTGTAAGCGGATTATTGTATAAACGTGTCGCTTTTGCTGAAGCAATTAATTATTATATTGATATTACTCCCGCAGAAGAAATTGAAAGACTTCAATACCAGGCTGCCAGTTTTCATACGGGCAAAAGGCAAAGTAAAATTGGCCGGCCCACAAAAAAACAGAGACGTGACATTGATGATTTCCTGGGTGAATAATTACTTCTGACAAAAATCATATTGTATCCTTACTGGCATCATTTTTTCCGCTAAATAAAAGAACCATCTTTAGAACAATTAAACAATATTTCATAACCTTAAAAACACTTATATGGAAAACAAGGCCGTTGATAAGCCAAGAACATCATGGCCGACATTATTTGACGGCGGTTTGATGGAAAAATTCTTCAATGCACCTTTGGATGAGTTTTTCGGTTTAGGGAAAGTGATGAATGTTCCTGCAGTAAATGTTAATGAAACTGATAAGGAATTTGCACTGACCATTGCAGCACCCGGTTTGGATAAGAAAGATTTCAAAGTGGATGCTTATGATGATATGCTGACCATTAGCGCTGAAAAAGAAATGAGGGAAGAAAAAAATGGTAAGTATAATCGTCGCGAATATAACTACAACAGTTGGAGCAGAAGTTTCACTCTTCCTGAAAATTGTGATGCTGGCAAGATCAATGCAGAATACAAAAATGGGGAATTGAAAGTTCTAATTCCAAAAATGGAAATTAAACAACCTAAAAAGGTTAAAAACATCTCTATAAGCTAAAGAGATGATTAAAACAAAATCCCACTATTTTTAATAGTGGGATTTTGTGTTGAAAATATAGCTCCCTATTGATTTTGTAACTTTGCAATTATGAGAATAGATATAATAAGCGTTTTACCGGATCTGTTGCAAAGCCCGATGCAGCACAGCATCATGAAAAGAGCACAGGAAAAAAAATTGTTGGAAGTTCATATACACAACCTGCGCCAATGGGCGGTGAATGAATATGGGCAGGTAGACGATTATCAATATGGGGGCGGTGCTGGTATGGTGATGATGTGTGAGCCATTGGCAAAAGTCATTGAAGAGCTTTTTGCAGAAAGAAAATATGATGAAGTGATTTATTTAACACCTGATGGTGAAATGCTTGATCAAAAAATTGCAAATAATCTTTCGCTGAAAGAGAATATCATCATGATCTGCGGACATTATAAAGGAATTGATGAAAGGATCAGGGAACATTTTGTAACGAAAGAAATATCGATCGGAGACTATGTATTAAGTGGTGGTGAATTAGCCGCAGCTGT
>VBAS01000080.1:0-5719 GCA_005882975.1 Bacteroidota bacterium
ATCAGGGCATTGGGTTACCCGGAAGGACCGGTGATCAGCATTGCGATGAATGTGATGGAAAAGAATTTCAAGCATCATTCAAAAGAAAAAGCATTTGAGATACTAAAAGGAATTTTGCAATCACCACATGATTATGCGAGCGATGAGGTATTGGGTTTGATTGCAAAACAGCTTCTTCCAAAGCCAGAAGCTGAGGGACAAAATGTTTCTTTGAATCAAAACGGAATTCAATTCAATGTGTTTGGGCAAGAACATATCGAAGAAGGAGCCATGCATCAAATGTACCAGGCAGCTAAGTTACCGATCAGTGTTGCAGGAGCATTAATGCCCGATGCACATAGCGGATATGGTTTACCAATTGGTGGAGTATTGGCAACAGAGAATGCGGTTATCCCTTATGGCGTTGGTGTTGATATCGGGTGCAGAATGTGTTTGAGTGTTTTTGATATCGATCCAAAAGAATTGATCCAAAAGGAAAACTATTTTATAAGAGAATTATTGGAAGCAACCTTATTTGGTAGCGGACAACAGTTTGACCAGGCAGAGGATCATGAAGTGATGGAGAATGAATTGTTTTATCAAATGCCATTGCTGAAAAATTTGCACGGAAGAGCATGGAAACAATTAGGTTCTTCAGGTTCAGGTAATCACTTTGTTGAGTTTGGAACTGTTGAGATCAATGAAAAAGATAATGTCTTTGGTGTTGAACCGGGAAATTATATTGGTTTGTTGTCACACTCCGGTTCAAGAGCATCAGGTGCAAACATAGCTAATCACTATACAAAGATCGCTATCAGTAAAAGGCGTTTACCTGGAGAAGCAAAAAATCTGGCTTGGTTAAGTTTGGATGAAGAAGAGGGAATTGAGTACTGGAATGCAATGAACTTAGCTGGTGATTATGCATCTGCCTGTCATCATGTGATCCATGAAAAGATTGCAAAGCAATTGGGAAGAGCGCCGATAAAGATGGTAGAGAACCATCACAATTTTGCATGGAAAGAAAAATGGGAAGGAAAAGATCTGATCGTTCATCGTAAAGGAGCAACCCCAGCAGGTAAAGATGTATTGGGAATTATTCCGGGTTCCATGACTGCACCAGGTTTTATTGTAAAAGGAAAAGGCGAAACTGCGTCTGTTAATTCTGCTTCACATGGAGCAGGAAGAAAGATGAGTCGTACAAGAGCAATGGAATCAGTAACAGATAAACAATTCAAAGAGGAATTGGAAAAGCACAATGTAAAATTGCTTGGCGGAGGATTGGATGAATCACCATTTGCTTACAAGGACATTGAAGTTGTGATGCAATCACAGAAAGCTTTAGTGGAAGTTGTGGGTAAGTTTATTCCAAAGATTGTTAAGATGGATGGAGCAAAACATAAGAGCTGGAAAAAGAAAGGAAGAGATGAAGTAATGGGTGAATGATAAAGGAGCAAAGTACTTATTAGTCAGTGCTTTTTATTTATTCTGCTGTGGTAAACTCAAACAACAAATAAAAAACCTCTGTAGAAACAGAGGTCGCAACCAAAACTAACTGCTTATGAGAAAATATTTATGTAGTAACTGTTTTAGAATTATGTCTGCCAAAGTACCCGCCTTCTCTTTCTTCTTGTTCAGTGATCACAAAATCTTCTTTATAATCTGAAAAGTTTGACTTTTTATTTTGTACCTGTCTTTTTTGTTTTTTCTTCTGAAGATTCTTTTTCATAACGCTGCTTTTTGGTATTGTATATACCATTTTTCAATTACCGTGCCAGTTGAATTAAGAATGATAACAAATGTTTCAGGGGAAATAATGCGGGACGCTAAGAACCAGTATTTTGAATCGGATGACTTTTTTGTGATTTATACTTTCACATAGATTTTCTTTTTATCCATCCACCAGCAGATGAACCACATGAAAGTAATAACACAAATGGCATAAGCAAGTGAGCCATTTTCCGGTGCACCTGGAACATGAACGAGAACTTTTTTGTAAAGCCAGTTCCATGGATTTACACCATCACCCCATTTTATTAATGCAAGTCCTTTTGGTAAAAAAGCGCTTAGCGCAAAAACGAACAACGCATTTTTACCAAACACATCAAAGAATTTACTCAGCCATCCTTTTGCATTTTTAAATTCTATTAAATAGATCATCGTGGCAATCGTGATAATAGCAAGACCTGAGGTATAAACTGTGTAAGAACTTGTCCATATTTTTTTATTTATGGGGAAAATCATATCCCAGCAAAAGCCCGTTAAGATCATAGCAACACCAGCAACAAATAATCCACTCAGCATTTCAAAATTCTTTCCTTTCTTTTGAATATAGTCACCAACAAGGTATCCGAATATGACATTTACTATTGCTGACATCGTACTCATTATTCCTTCCGGATCAAAGGGAATTCCTTCGCCTTTATACATATGTGCTAGTCCAAGTATCGATCTGTCAACATTATTCCCAAACCAACCCGTCATGCTATATGGATCGCCTTTTTCACCAAGGAGAAAGCTAAGCATCCAATATAAAAGCAGTAAAACCAATCCTGTAAAAAATGCAGCTCTTGGTTTCATATAATATATAATAACAGAGGCAAAAAAATAACAGAGTGCAATTCGTGCAAGTACACCTAATATTCTTACTCCCTGTGGATTTCCTTTATCATCAATATATGACCAGGGCTTAAATACCAATACACCATCATCCCATTTTACAAATGGCCACCATGTTAAGAACAGACCAATACCAAATATCAGCAAGCTTCTTTTCAAAACTTTTTTCCAAAATGCTGCATCACCACCCGCTTCAAGTTTTGGCATTATAAATGCAAGAGCATTGCCCACAGCAAATAAAAAAAATGGGAATACGAGATCGGTTGGCGTCAGTCCATGCCAGGGAGCATGTTCGAGAGGGCTATAAATGTGAGCCCAGGTGCCGGGATTATTTACCAATATCATCAGGCACACAGTTGCACCACGAAATACATCAAGAGAATAAAAACGTTGGTTCAAAGCAATCAGTTTTGGGCTAAAGGTAATTTAAAACCGGTAAGGCTTTAAACTACAATTTCAGGGTTAGATAACCGAATAATAGTTATTAACTCGTGGGAACAAATCATTCAGAATCTGACCGGTTTGCTTTATCCTCAGTCACATTTCGCCCTATATTTGCAACCGAATCGTTATTCCCCGTTTCGATTCAATGGTCATCGTTGAAAACCAGTCAAATCAAACTTATTGATGTGACTGAGATGGCGAAGCTGTCAAAAAAAAGTTCTTGTGAGTCTAAAATGGTTAGCCGTATACACACGGCCTCGATGGGAAAAAAAAGTGAACCAGCTGCTTGCAGAAAAAGGTGTGGAAAGATATTGTCCTCTTAATAAAATAAGGAGAAAATGGAGTGATCGTGTGAAAGTTGTGGAAGAGCCTCTATTCAAATCTTATGTTTTCGTGAAAGTGAACGACGAAGGCAGAACAGAAGTAAGAATGACGCCGGGAGTTATCAACTTTGTATACTGGCAGGGAAAACCTGCGGTAATCAAAGAAAAAGAGATCAATGCCATCAAAAGATTTTTGGATGAATATGAAAATGTAGAGGTAAAAGCAATTGAGGTAAAAGTGAATGAACGGGTGAAAATAACAACGGGACCTTTAATGGATCAGGAAGGCCAGGTATTGGAAGTAAAACATAAAAAAGCTACCATAGCGATCGATAGTCTTGGCTATATGCTGATAGCCACCGTTGAAAAAACAAAGCTTACTTCAATAAAAGCGAAATAAAACAAACGTTATATTTGAAACAGCAAACCGCTAAAACCAATATTGCCTTCATGAAGATCCTTGCTTTTTTTATCATTTCTATTTTTGCAGTTATCTTATTTTCATCCTGTAGGTCACAGAAACCACGCGGCTATGTTGAAGATTTTACAGATACATCGGGAAAGGCGCATGTGAAATATCCAGAGCCTTTGATCCAGAAGGGCGATGTGTTGTCTATTGTCGTTTATAGTGAGGCAATTGATGGAGGGGTAACTGATGCAATGTATAATCTTGCCAATGCTGGAACAGCTGGTAATAGTTCCACACAGGGATTCCTCGTTGATCAGGAGGGCAACATACAATATCCAAGAATTGGGAAAATAAAAGCAGATGGACTTACTAAAGCTCAGCTTTCAGAAGAAATAAGAAAAAAACTTACCGGGCCATTGCAAAACCCTTCGGTGCTTGTTCACCTCCTTAATTTTAAAATTACAATGCTCGGTGAAGTATCAAAGGCGGGTCCCATCACTATACCATCGGAGAAAATAACAATTTTGGAAGCGATTGGCCTGGCAGGCGATATAACCATTTATGGTAAAAAAGAGGATATTGTAATTCTGCGGCCAACGGATTCAACTATTGAACATGGCACCATTGATCTTTCATCAAAAACTGTTTTTGAATCCCCTTATTATTTTCTCCGGCAAAATGATGTAGTACTTGTGAATCCAAATAAAAATAAGGCAAGATTAAGTGAACAGGTATTCAATCAGCGCCTCGGTATCGCTTTTAGCCTTATTAACATGATCGCATTATTGTATAATATATTTCAAAATTAAAACAAACATCATTAATTAATGGAGGGTCACCAAACTGCTAACAAAGACCTCGGTACTCTTTCGATAAAAGATCTTTTCTTTAAGTACGTAAGATTTCTCCCGGTATTCCTGGTATCCGTGGCGCTTTGCCTTCTAGGCGCCTATTTGTACCTGCGATATACTACTCCAATTTACAGGGTGACTGGTACATTAATTTTTAAACAAGAAACTCAAAATAGTGGTGGCAAATTCAACGACATCTTTAATGCAAAAAATGTAAGTGATGTACAATCAGAGATCGAGATTCTGAAATCGCAGGATCTGATGGAACGGGTGGTGAATTCAGTACAATTGCAAACCGGTTATTTTGCCGTTGGTAAGATCAAAACACTTAATATATATACCGCTTGTCCTTTCCGATTAAATATTATTAAGCTGACCGATTCTTTTAGTTCATTCAAAATGAATTTTACGTTTCCCTCGGAAAATGAGTTTAGAGTTAATAAAGAATTAGAGCGGTTTAAATTTGGTAATGTTTTTGGAAATTCTTACGGACTCTTTTCGCTTACCAAAGTATATAACGGAGTAAAGGGAAAAGAATTCAATGTAGAGTGGAAGCCTACGTATGAACAAGCCTCTTTGTTTGCCCCTATGGTGAGGGTGGCGCCAAAAATCCCTGGTTCAAATATTTATAATATCCAGGTAGATTATACAAATTCAGCTTTGGCCGCTGATATTGTAAATAACCTGATGATACGGTATAAAGACGCAAGTATTGATGATAAGAATGTTACAATTAAACAACGCCTTGATTATATCGTTACCCAGCTAATAAGAATTGACCGCGACCTTGACAGTATCGAAGCAAAAAGAATAATATATATAAACGAGAATAACATGTCGGCGTATGAAGCTCAATCAGCTGCTCTTTTTGACATACAAACCCGGTCGGATGAGCAAATTCAAAACCAAAAACAACAGTTGGTGATCATCGATTTAATGACGGCATACCTCAAGGATTCGATGAACAATTTTGAGAAGACTCCCTCCACTTTGAGCATTTCTGATCTGGCTTTGAGTTCAATGGTAGGGGGATATAACCAAATGCAGCTTGAGAGAAAGAGAATGCTGGAGCAAAAGATACCGGAAGAAAATCCACA
>VBAS01000080.1:5758-6142 GCA_005882975.1 Bacteroidota bacterium
TTTGGAATCACTTAAAAATGTTAAAATAGCCTATAACTCAGCTATCGATGATTTTTATAAAAGAGGAACTGCTGCCATATATAAGCAAAAAGAAATGCCGGCAAAGATCCAGCGATTGGTAGAAATGGAAAGAGAAAGGGATAGCAAACTTGCTCTTTACAAATTTTTGCAGGAACAGCGGGAAGAAACTGCAATGCAGCAAGCAGCTACAATTTCTAACTCGAAGGTCTTGTCAATTGCATATCCGACAAATACACCAATTAAACCTAACAAAAGAGCCATACAATTATTAGCGATCATTCTTGGCATCGGTTTGCCCGCTATGTATATCTTTTTCCTTGAAATCATTAATGATAAAATAAATACACGTCATGATATTGAAAA
>VBAS01000081.1 GCA_005882975.1 Bacteroidota bacterium
CTAAGTTCTTCACTTGCTTTTTCTACCATCTTTTCATTACCGGGATTATTGATCATCATTATCTGGTTTGCTACCATTTTTTATGGACGAGAAATTATTGAGGGTACGATCTATAAACAGATACAAGGATTTGTAGGCCCAGCGGCTGCAAAAAGCATCCAGGACGCAATGCAAGCAACAATGCATTCTGATTCCAGTAAGCTGGCTACTATTATCGGTCTTAGTTCGCTTATTATCGGCGCCACGGCGGTGTTTGGAGAAATACAGGATTCCATCAATCTTATTTGGAAATTAAAATCAAAACCCAAAAAAGGCAAGGGCTGGTTGCGATTAATAATTAACCGGCTTCTTTCTTTTTCAATAATTGTAAGTCTTGGTTTTATTCTACTTGTTTCACTGGTTATAAATGGAGCAATGGATCTTTTATTAAATGAGTTGTTGCGAAAATTTCCTGATCTTACTGTGGTAGCAATTTATATTGCGAATCTCATTCTTACATTTTTTATAACGGCTTTTATTTTCGGGATCATCTTTAAAGTGCTGCCCGATGCAAAGATCGAATGGAGGCATGTAAGAGTTGGAGCTTTTACGACCGCCTTCTTTTTTATGGGGGGTAAATTTTTGATAAGCTATTATCTGGGTCATAGTCAAATGACAACTGCCTATGGAACTACAGGTTCCATTATTATAGTATTGTTATGGGTTTATTGTTCAGCGATGATCCTATACTTCGGAGCTGCGTTTACAAGACAATATGCTATTGAAATGGGATCCAATATTTATCCAAACAAATATGCGGTGTGGGTGGAGAAAATAGAAGTAGCTTCCAAACAGCCGCTTCCTAAAACTACTGATGGGCAGAAGGTAGAAGAAGAAAAAAAAGTAGAAGAAGAAAAAGTAAAAGAAGAGAAAGCGCAGTCTGAAAAGTCATAATCTTCAATAACTATCCGCCTCTTATCTTTGCCGCTATGGCAAACGATTCGAACAGATTCCAGGCAATTATTTCTCATGCAAAAGAATATGGCTTTGTTTTTCCCAGCAGCGAAATATATGATGGATTGCAGGCAGTGTATGATTATGGCCAGTGGGGCAGCGAACTGAAAAAAAATATCAAAGATTATTGGTGGGATAGTATGACCCGCATGTATGAGAACATTGTGGGTATCGATGCGGCTATTTTCATGCATCCAACAACATGGAAGGCCTCCGGTCACATTGATAATTTCAACGACCCCATGATCGATAATAAAGACAGTAAAAAAAGATACCGGGTTGATCATTTGATCGAAGCTCATGCTGAACTTTTAAAAACTGGCGGAAAAGAAAAAGAAAGCGATGATCTGTTGGCGTCAATGGATGCATTATTGGCAAAAGATGATTTTGCAGGATTAAAAAAACTAATTGAGGATAATAAAATAAAATGTGCGGTTAGCGGGACCAGTAACTGGACAGATATACGTCAATTCAATTTGATGTTCTCAACAGAATTTGGTTCTACGGTATCTAGCGATGACGAGGATAATAAAGTTTATTTAAGACCAGAAACGGCACAGGGAATTTTTGTAAATTTTTTGAATGTGCAAAAAACAGGAAGAATGAAAATTCCTTTTGGTATTGCACAGATCGGTAAAGCGTTTCGGAATGAAATTGTAGCAAGGCAATTTATTTTCCGCATGAGAGAGTTTGAGCAAATGGAAATGCAGTTTTTTATTCAACCGGGCACACAGAAAAAATGGTATGAGTACTGGAAAGAAGAGAGAATGAAATGGCATTTGGCGCTGGGTTTTGGAAAAGAACAATACCGTTTTCATGATCATATCAAATTGGCTCACTACGCGGATGCAGCCTGTGATATCGAATTTAATTTTCCAATAGGGTTTAAAGAATTAGAAGGTATTCACAGCCGTACCGATTTTGATCTGAAGAATCACCAGGAATACAGTAAAAAGAAGCAACAATATTTCGATAACGAAATTGATCCGGCAATTGGCAAACCTTATGGCAATTATATTCCTTATGTAATTGAAACATCTATTGGTTTGGATAGAATGTTTTTGGCTGTATTAAGTCATTGTTATGAAGAACAGGATCTGAGTACTCCAGAAAAACAAGATAGTCGTGTCGTTTTAAGATTTCCGTCGAAACTTGCACCGATGAAACTGGCGGTTCTTCCATTAATGAAAAAAGATGGGTTGCCAGAAATTGCACGAAAGATCATGGATGATTGCAAGACTTCATTCCGTTGTTTCTATGAAGAAAAAGATACCATTGGAAAACGTTATCGTCGCATGGATGCCATTGGTACTCCATTCTGTGTTACTGTTGATCATCAGACAAAAGAAGATAATACTGTTACCATTCGTTACAGGGATTCCATGAAGCAGGACCGTGTTGCTATTGACCGGGTAAAAGAAATTGTACTCGCAGCTATCATTTAATGCAGCGTATCTTTTATTAAAGCATCTTGTTTCATTACCATTGCATGATTATCCTGCACAGTATTATTTATTTCAAGCAAACCATAAGTTTTGTTGTGAAAAAAATCACCCTGATTTTCTCAATGAAAGTAGAAAGCGAACAAAACTTGTGAATAGAGAAAGAGTTATTCGGAAAAGTCTACTTTTTTGCTGGGGCGAAGATTCCCCAAAATTATTTCTGATTTATTATAATTTTTTTGCAATAATAATTTTGATACTTTTGAATTAACTCCTGCCCTGATTCTAATATCCTTCATCCATTATCCTGCACTATTATTAAATTATATTCTCTCAACCTTAAAGTCTTTTTTTATGAAAAAAGTTTTATCCTTAAGCTTAGGCCTAATTCTTATCGGCAATTTTTTATTCGCAGCTACGGGAGATTACATAGCTGTGGCCAGTGGTAACTGGAATGCTACTACTACTTGGAACGCGGATTATGGAGCTGGTTTTGTCGCAGCAACTGATTATCCTGGTCAAAACCCTTTAACAGGTGCAGTAACAATTCAGAACGGGTTTACAGTAACTCTAAATGTAAGTCCGGCTAATCCTATTGGATCACTAACCATTCAAACTGGAAATGCTATTACCAGTTTAATTATTTCAAACGGCTTCACCTTAAATGTGACCGGTGCTGTCCTTATCAGTATACCAATCGGTGGCAGTGGTATCACTAAATCTATTGTGATAAATGGTACTACTGCACAGTTGAATGCTGGATCTTTAGTTATACTTCCGAGCGCAAATGATAACAAGACTGCTTTTTTACAGTTTGCTGCTGCTGGTACAGTTAATATAAGTGGAAATTTAAGTATGCCAGGTGATCCAGCATTAGACCAAAGAACCTCTATTAATTTCCCATCCGGAGGTACATTGATTGTTGGCGGCAACCTGAGCGGCGGAACAATAAACGGCGGAACCGGTACTACTACAATTACGGGTAGCCTGACAGGCGCAACAGATATAAACATTGGAACCGGTACTATTACTATAAATGGCAATCTAACTGGGGGAACTGTAAACCCTAGTAGTCCGGGGACTCTGAATATTACCGGCAATGTAACCAACGATTCGTTAAATGCGGGTAACGCTACTATAAATATCGGTGGTAATGTATCTAATAATCCCGTGGATGCTGGTTTCACTGGCACAATTGGCTTCACCGGAAGCGGTATACAAACTACACCTGCTACACCTCTTACAGTGCCTAACCTTGTAATGAATAACGCAGCATCCACATTACAATTGGGCGGAAACTTAACGGTGACGGGAACGCTTACTCTTACTGCGGGTAAAATAAATACTGGGACGAATTCATTGATACTTACTAATGCAACACCCGCAAACCAGTTAGTTGGTGGAAGCGCTACATCCTATATTTATTCAACTGGTGCGGGACGTCTCCAACGTAATACCCTTGCTGCAGCAACTGCATATCTCTTCCCTGTGGGTACAGCCACTAATTATTTGCCAGTAACGGTAACGCCTACCACTACGAGCAACTTTGCCGTGAATGCTTATACCCCTGCAACTACTAATGGTGTTCAAGGTGGTCCAGCTTTCGCCAATAAATCAACAATTGTAGATGCGGTCTGGAATATCGACAGGCTCTCCGGCACCGGTAATTCTACAA
>VBAS01000082.1 GCA_005882975.1 Bacteroidota bacterium
TATTCGGATCCTCATAAGCGCCACTACCGGAAAAGATATGCAAGTGATGAGTACTTCTTATTTTCTCCAGCACATCATGATCGGTTAAATTAGGCATATAATGCATCGGGCTGTTAAAATAAACATCATCGTCGTAGTGCCCTTTTGTGTACTCAGTCAGATCATAAACACCGCTCATGGCAATTACACCGTTGATGATATCAGGTCTTTTTAAAAATAAATTCATACTGTGCAAGGCACCGAACGAAGCGCCGCAAGTATATATCATCGTATCTGAACTTGAATTAGTACGGATAAAAGGAACTACTTCGTTAAATATATAATCATTCCATTGTTGGTGCCGGATAGATTTATCACGCGGATTCATATTATTATTCAGCCAGCTTTCATTATTGATGCTATCGACGGAATACACTTTTAATTTTCCAGCCTCAATAAATGGAATTGAAACCGCTCATACTCGAGGTAGTCAGCTGCTGCAGTTGGTACCAGCAGCAAAGCAAAACCATAATGACCATAAATAGCGATCGGCATATCTTTATTCAGCGACGGGCTATGCCAGGAGTAAAGTGTTCTTTCCATAAAAAAAATTGAAGCTTCAAAATAGGTATTTCGCTCTGTAAAAATGGTTTTTACAAATTAAATTTTCATTCCTTTAAAAGCTTCTTTCATTTTCATTATCTAGCTGAAAGAGGGTAAATTTGCGGCCGGTTAGGATTTTGTGCCTAAGCTGCATTACATCCCTCACCGTCCCTTGCGTCGCACTCTTGTACTTTTGTTTGCTATTCAGCATTTTTAAACACAGAGTAACGGAGTTGCGGAGAAACACAGAAAACCTCTGTGCAACTCATTTACTTTGTGCCTCTGTGTTAAAATTGTTCAGAAGAATTCTGAACGCTGAAGAGTGCGGCGCAACAAAAGCTTAATAGTAGCATATCAGCTGATAAAAATGAAAAATTTTGAACCAGGATCTATAGAAGAAAAATGGACGGCACATTGGAAGTCGAAAAGATATTTTAATTCTATTCCCGATGATCGGAAGGCTTTTACTGTTGTAATTCCTCCGCCAAATGTTACCGGTGTGTTGCATATGGGACATACGCTGAATGAAACTGTGCAGGATATTCTTGTTCGCAAAGCAAGAATGAGTGGATTCAATGCATGTTGGGTTCCGGGCAGCGATCATGCTTCGATCGCTACGGAAGCAAAAGTGGTGCAGATGCTGAAAGAAAAAGGCATTGATAAAAATAAGATCGGCCGCGAAAAATTTTTGAAATATGCATTTGAATGGAAAGAAAAATATGGCGGTATCATTTATAACCAGATCGAGCGGCTTGGTTGCAGCGTTGACTGGGATCGTGTTAGTTTCACAATGGATGACCATTATTACAAAGCTGTAATAAAAGTTTTTGTTGACTTATATAATAAAGGACTTATTTATCGCGGCGCAAGAATGATCAACTGGGATCCTGCTGCACAAACTGCACTGAGTGATGAGGAAGTTGAATATAAAGAGTTGCAGGGGAAGCTTTATTATGTGAAATATAAAATAGTCGATAGTCCACGGTCAATAGTCGACAGTAAAACTGTGGACCGTGGACCATCGACTGTGGACTATATTGTTATTGCTACACAACGTCCGGAAACAATTATGGGAGATACTGCTTTAGCAGTAAATCCCACTGATGAACGTTATGCTTCTTTGAAAGGGAAGAAAGTGATTGTGCCACTGGTAAATCGTATCGTTCCTATAATTTTTGATGAGTATGTAGACAAAGAATTTGGAACGGGTGCCTTGAAAATTACACCAGCTCATGATATCAACGATTATAATCTCGGTTTGAAACATAATCTTGAAACAATAGATACACTGAATCCTGATGGCACAATGAGTGAAGCTGCACAGGTATTTGTTGGACTTGACAGATTTGAAGCAAGAAAAAAAGCAATTGAAAAATTAAAGACCGATGGTTTATTGATCAAAGAAGAAGAGTACACAACCCGTCTTGGTTTTTCACAAAGAACAAATGCTGTTGTTGAGCCCCGTATTTCTACACAGTGGTTTGTAAAAATGAAACCACTTGCAGAAAAAGCCTTGCATGCAGTTTTAAGTGGTAATGTAAAGATCCATCCTGAAGAAAGGTTTTTGGCTACTTATAAATACTGGTTAGAGAATGTAAAGGATTGGTGTATCAGTCGCCAGCTTTGGTGGGGACAGAGGATTCCAGCGTGGTATGCTCCTGATGGCACATTTGCAGTTACTGAATCACAAAAAGAGGCGTTTGATCAATTAAAAATTAAAAATGAAAAATTAAAAATTGAAGATATAAGGCAAGACGAAGACGTACTTGATACATGGTTCTCCTCATGGCTGTGGCCGATAGAAGTTTTTAATGGAATAACGCAACCTAATAATAAAGACATTAATTATTATTATCCAACTTCTGTACTCGTAACAGGTCAGGATATTATTTTCTTCTGGGTAGCGAGAATGATCATGGCGGGAATGGAATACATGAATGAAAAACCATTCAGCGATGTTTACTTTACTGGAATGGTAAGAGACAAACAGGGAAGAAAGATGAGTAAGAGTCTTGGCAACTCGCCTGACTTATTGGACCTGATCGATCGCTACGGAGCCGATGCAGTTCGATTTGGAATTATGATCTCCTCTCCCGCTGGTAATGATCTTTTATTTGATGATAGCAGTTGCGACCAGGGAAGAAATTTTAATAACAAGATCTGGAATGCGTTGAAGTTGGTGAAGATGTGGGAAGGAAGGCAGTCGACAGTCGATAGTCAACAGTCGACGGATAATTTTGCTATTGATTGGTTTGAGAATAGATTGAACGAAGCAAAAACAGAAATAGAAAAGTCTTATAAAGAATTCAAATTAAGTGAGGCATTAAAAACTATCTATTCTTTGATATGGGATGATTTCTGTAGTTGGTATTTGGAATGGGTAAAACCGGGATTTGAGCAGCCAATAGAAAAGAATGTTTATGATAAAACAGTTTATTTCTTTGAAGAGCTGATGCAATTGCTTCATCCTTTCATGCCATTTATTACGGAAGAAATTTATCATCAATTGAATGAAAGAAAGGAAGAAGATGATATTACTATAAAATTAAGACCCAATGGCGAATGGGAATACAAACCATACACATTGGGACAAGGGAAATTATTAAAAGAAGTGATTACCGCTTTACGAGACATTCGCATAAAAAATCAACTGAAGCAAAAAGAAGAAATAAAACTCCATATTCAAACTACTGAACAGTCAGCATACAATTCTTTTAGATCTATCCTTGGAAAGCAGGTAAATGCTTCAGAGATAAATTTTGTTAAAGATGCGGTTGCTGGTTCTATAAACACGGTTGTTCAAAAAGACAAATTCTTTATCGAAACAGAAAATGAACTTGATACTTCTGCGCAAAAAGACCAACTCGAAAAAGATCTCGAATATCAAAAAGGATTTCTTATATCCGTAGAAAAGAAACTAAGCAACGAACGTTTTGTTCAAAATGCAAAGCCTGAAGTAATTGAGATCGAAAGAAAGAAAAAGGCAGATGCAGAAGCGAAGATAAAAGCGATTGAAGAAAGTTTAAGCAGCCTCTCATCCTGACCTTCTCTCCTAAGGAAAGAAGGCAGCACAACAGCGCAATGCTGTTCTTCATACCTTCCAATTCAAGTAATCAATATCTATCAACATAATATTAATGATCTTTCTATTGATGAATTGGAAGGACTAATTGCCTGGCCTTATACCGAAGCACCGCTCCTTCCCTAACGGGGAAGGAGTTGGAGGATGGGGCCGGGGTTTTTATCTTGGTATTATACTCACCGGTAAAATAAACTCATAGAAAGTTCCTTTCTGATGTGTTACAAGGTCTGCATCCAATCGGGAGCTGATCCGAAAACCAAAAGTCAGCGGGTATTGATTCCACCACCTTGTGTCAAAATAAATTTCTCCTCCTACACTTCGCTGATCAGCTGTTACTAATTTATTTTTTGAATAGACCCTTGTAAGATCATAAAAAGCATTGGCACGAATACGCTGTATATAAAGAATGTTTCCAAAACCCCAATCCATCACCCATAAAGGAAAATGATAATTAGCGCCAAGCTTCCACATTCTTGACAAATATGTTTCATTATATCCTCTCGAATAAGGAAACCTGCTGCTAAATAATGCCCTCGATGTATCCCGTTCCTGGAGTGCACCGTCTAACACAATACTATGATTGGAAAAAAATCCCGGCAGATAGACATGGCCGGAAGCAAAAAATTGATAGCTATCATATTTTGAAATAGCGTGGCGATATTGCAATGTAAAATTAAAACCAAGTCGTGGAAATATATGTTGTCTTGCCATCTCTACCTGCTGGCTATAATTAATAAAATGCGAGAGATAACTAAAATTGTTTTCAACAAACAGGTCTTTATTAGGGCCAGTATTATTTTCAAACCGGAAAACATAACTGCTTCCAAAATTCAAATTCCTGAAATATCTGCCCCCGGAAAGATCCAAGGGAATATTTAACCCGACACGTGTATCCAATTGATCCCATTGGCGTGTTTTATTATTCAACGTGTCTGTTCTTTTAAAAGTATATTCAGCTCCTGCAGACAGGTAAGGAAACCATGCGCCATAAGTGGTGTTAAATCCAAGAGCATTTGTATTTTCATTCTGGTTATATGAATAATAAAGCTCCGTTTGCAAAGTATTCAAAATATTCTGGCCATAAATCGTATAAGTAAAAAAAGGATCTTCATAATAGGGACGCCAGCTATGAAAATTCAAAAGTCTTGTACCCTTCTTGTATTTACTCACTGAAAAATTCCTTGTTACAATATCATTTATTCTCAAATTTTTAAAATCATTTTCTTTAGCTATCGGGATCGTATTAGCTGGCATCTCGAACGCTTTTTGATCGACTTCTTTCGGCGCTACTAGATCCATTTCCTTTAATTGATATCCGTCTGCGGTAAAATTTGAATAGACAAGTTTATTACCAGAAGCATTCACAAAATAATTCCCGGTAACCGAGCTACTAACCTGGAAGATTTTATTATCACTTAACTGCAACATAAAAATGTCATCATTGCCGTTAAAAGTTGCGGTAAAAAAAACTTTGTCATTTTGAACATTCGGAAATCCAATAACATGATAAGAGGGGGGTGTAAGTCTCATGATCGATCCGCTGATATCTGCACGAACGAGTGACATTTGTCCATCACGAAGCCTTGCACAAGCAACTATCGAACTATCATTAATAAATTTGGGATCAGTAAAAATATTTATTTCCGAAGACTGAATATTTTTTAATAATTCACCTGTCACCGCATTTAATACATGCAGCTCACACTTACCATCAGTTTCATAATTTACTGCCACTATTTTATTACCATCATTACTTATATCCGGCGTAAAATATTTTGTTCTATGAGTGATCGTTTGCTGTTTACCACTATTCACATCCAACAATCGGATCTCTCCATAATTTCTCCAGCCCCATCTGCTGTCAGGCTTATAAGCAGAATAAACAATTTTTCCATTGCGATAACTATATTGCTCATCCAGCGAAATATCTTTTACACGCAAAACATGTTCACTGGAATTATCTTTTATTACAAATGCAGGTCGCTTACGATAACTACTTTTTAAATAAAGCAAGGAACCATTTTCTAATTGGTATGGGAAAAAATAATTTGTAACATAGTTTAATGTTGGCTTTGTAATTTTTTGTTCGCCAGCCGTTGATCCCTGGTTAAGCTTTTCTTGCGATGCTCCGTTCAACACCTGTAACTCCGATTTGTCTTTCTTATAAAAATCAAACGCTTCCTTTTTGAAAGTTTTATAATCAACATGGGCATGTTTCTTTATAGCATTTTGAAATGGATAGAATAATCCTTTAAAAGATGCACCATCTCTTGTTACTTTTCCCCAAAAATCACTTCCATATTTTTCATAACCATAATTTACCAGCAAATAACCCAGTGGATAATGATTAGGCACATAATCTTTCAATGAACCATTCCGAAGCTTCATGTGACTTGTATTGATTCGTAAAAAAAGGAATACGTCCCCTGCCCTGTTTACTATGCACTGTTTCATTGTACACGGCATCTCCTTCATAAAACCAATCTGGTACTGCAGCATTAATAGCAAGTGATAAGCCATCATCTCCGGCCAAATAATACATCAGTTTACTTAATCCGACTCTGAAGTTGCTGAACTGTTGCACATGCCGGTATTCATGTGATGCAAGATCTTCTGCCCATGGGATGCTGCCCAGCTCAAAATTGTTGAATGAGGGGGTTAAGAAAAATTCGCTTCGATAAGGGCCTAAGCCTACGTATGCATTTGCAACTGTCGATTGATTCTGAAGAACAATATTTATTTTTTTCACTTTGCTGCCAAGTGAATTATTTTTTGCAGAAAGAAAATGAACAATTGATGAAACTCTTTGAGCTGCACTATCCATTCCTGCAGGAAAAATAACCTTCACTGTATCGGTACTAATCTGCTTCCATTTTATTGTAGGTGGATTACCTCCAAACTCCTGCCCATTAAGAAAAGAAAAACATAGAATAAAAAATGTAAAACTAATAAGTCTTGGCATTTGTGCGGATTTAAAAAGGAAGTTACGGAACAAATGGTATTTATTGTTTTGCACAATATAAAAAGCCCGGTTATAAACCGGGCCGTTGTAAAGTTTTAAATTTAAGATTAGTCTCTTCCTCTGTTACGATAATATCTTGGGTGGTCTTTAACAACATACCTGGAATCGTTACTGTTTTTTATGATCATCTGTCTGCCATTATAGTTTCTATACCTTGAATACTCTGCTCTATGCATTGGAAAATTCTGATAAGCTCTGGGCTGATTAACAACAACCTTATAGCCCCTGTTCAAGTCGTAACCTCTGTAACGGTAAGGCAAGGATGAAGAATAGATCCACCGACCATTATCGAGATACACAAACTGTCTTGTAGGCACATAATAATATGTTTCAATATCAGGTAAATAATAATAATCTACATGGTCATAACCTACCGGTCCCCATGCAGGCTGATTACCGATATTTACATTCACTCTCAATTGTGCCGAGGCAGGTACACAAATTATCGAGCCTGCCGCGATCGTTAAAAACAAAAAGATCTTTTTCATAACTTTCAATTTTATATAGTATAGTTTCAAACTCGGTGCCAACCTGCCTTAAGAAAATGGGAAAAAATTTCACAAAATGTTTAAACGACTGATTCTCAAAAGTGATTTTACCACGTTACCGTTAGGCTGCTTTATTACTCTTTTATCAGTTTTATAATCCGAATGAAACAAAAGAACACATTTCAGCTATTGAAGTATTTAGATTTGGAATAGAAGCTAAACTTGCATTTATGAAAAAACAAACTATCATTTTATGTATGCTCATCACCGCATGCATGATCTCCCATTCACAAATTCCATTGACTGTTTTGCCAAGTGGTGGTAATAAAAAAGCTATAGTTGCAGAACAAATTGGTTTAACAAAAGTAATTATCAATTATGACCGTCCCGGTGTAAAAGGTCGCGAAGGAAAGATCTGGGGCCAACTGATTCCTGTAGGTTACACGGACCAGGGTTTTGGAAACTCCAAAGCTGCTCCATGGAGAGCTGGTGCTAATGAAAATACAACCTTCGAGTTTTCTACTGATGTAAAGATCGAAGGACAATCTTTACCAGCCGGTAAATATGGTTTTTTTATTGCGTATGATCCGAATGAATGCACGTTGATCTTTTCAAAAAATTCAACCTCATGGGGAAGTTTTTATTATAATGATAAAGAAGATGCATTACGGGTAAAAGTAAAACCTTATGCATCGGACAAATTAGTTGAATGGTTGAAATACGAGTTTCTGAATGAAACAGAAAATAGCGCAACGATCGCTTTATCGTGGGAAAGACTGACGATACCATTTAAAATAGAGGTTGACTATGTAAAGGAACAGCTTGCATCATTCCGCAGGGAGTTACAAACAGACAAGGGTTTTATATGGCAAAGCTGGCAACAGGCGGCACAATGGTGTCTCGATAGAAATGTAAACCTAGATGAAGCTTTATTGTGGGCAGACTCCGCAAGCAGCGGCACATTTGGGGGAGATAAAAGTTTCCAGGCAGCAAGCACAAAAGCGCAGATATTGGAAAAACTCGGAAAGAAAGATGAAGCGGCTGCAGTAATGAAGAAAGCACTTCCGAATGCTTCAATGTTTGAAATACATGGATATGGGCGTTCACTAATAACTCAGAAAAAACCGAAAGAAGCGTTGGATATCTTTAAAATGAATCACGATAAACATCCAAATGAGATGACTACTTTAATCGGTCTTGTTCGTGGTTATTCTGCCAATGGAGACTATAAAACAGCGCTGGAATATGCTAATAAAGCCCTGCCGATTACAGATGCTCAAAATAAAGCGAACCTTCAAACAATGATCGATAAGTTGAAAGCAGGAAAAGATGTGAACTGAGTTATGAAATATAAAAAATGAATTGCCCCGGGCTTGATAGTCCGGGGTTTATTATTCAATTTGATGGAAGTTTTGTATTTGTATGACCTCACGCAGCGAACGCAAAGAAGTTAGGAATATTCAATGAGAAACAAAATCGTTGCGATCGCTGCGAGAAAAAAACTGGATGGAATTGAAGGTTACAAGTGACGGATCTTTAAAAGTAGGGTAAATGCGCTAGCTATCGGGAGCCACTCAATTGCACAATGTTGAATAGAAATTTGAACGGAGCGTCGCAACAAAAGTTTAATAGTAGCAATGAAGATGGCCAATAGATTAACTTACTAGTTGTGTTCTATTACTTGACTTAATTACATCCAAGTATTTCACAAAGTTTATTATCAAGGTCGGAGCCGCGAAGATTACGACCTATTATTTTTCCCTGCGGATCGACCAAGATATTAAATGGAATTCCCTGCACACGATAAAGTTTTGCAGCTGCATTGTTCCAAAATTGAAGATCGCTAACATGTGTCCACGTAAGATTATCTTTATGTATTGCTGATATCCAATTATCTTTTTGTCCCGGACGATCTAAAGAAACGCCAAGTACTGTAAAGTTTTTCTGTTTGAATTTATTGAAGCTGGCAACGACATTTGGATTCTCCATACGGCAAGGTCCGCACCAGCTGGCCCAAAAATCAACCAGTACATATTTCCCTTTGAAGGATGACAATGACACTTGCGTACCCGATGTATCAGGTTGCGTAAAATCCAATGCATTAGTACCGACAGCACCGACTTTATTATACTCAATATAATTTTTTAAGCTTATAGCCGTTGGTATGCTTCTTACGTTAGAATCCAAACGAAGAAATCGCTGTTCAAGCAAAACAGGATCCTCATAAAATTGTGTAGTTACAAACAAAACAAATGGAGAAACAAAAGAAGACAGGTGACGATCAATATATACATCAACATTTTTTTGAATTGAATCCTGGATATTATGATAGATAACCATCATACTGTCCCGCTGGGGACCATAAGGAGTGGAATTGATAACCGGCACTAATGTTTGCAAATGGACCATAAATGGAGTAAACCTTTTTTGGAAATCCATAAAGTCATTATGCGATTGTGAACCGGTCACTTTATAGTTTGTCCTGATCGGTTTTATTCCTGTTACTGAAATAGTTTTATTCTCTACATAAATGTATTGATCCTCGTCTCCGGCAATTTTTAACCAGCACAATGTAGGTTCCTCTAATTTTCCTTTTAAAGTAAACTTACCTTTTATGATCCTTGCAGAAGCTAACTGAACACCCGTATTCTGATCTTCAAGTTTTACTTCGGTACTATCTTTAAAACCAACCATGTTTCCACTAATTATAAAACTGGTATCGTTGCCTGTATTAGCAAGCAGGTTAGTCTGTAAGAAGCTAAGAATAAGGAATGTCAAAAATGTTTTCATAATATGAATTGCCCGTAAAAATAGTAAAAAAAATCCCGGTTAGGTAGTAGTTAAATCCTAATAGTGTCCAAAAATTTACGGGTAATGTCGGTCACATTTCCATGCTCTGCAAGAGCTTTTATATATGCGGTGCCAATGATCGCTCCATTGGAATTGGTACACGCCGCTTCAAAGGTTGTTTTGTCTTTTATTCCAAAACCAACTAGCACCGGGTTTCCCAGGTTTAATCTTTTGAGTTTCTGTAAATAACTATTGACATCCGTCATATTTTTATC
>VBAS01000083.1 GCA_005882975.1 Bacteroidota bacterium
AGACCTGATTGCTGATGATTCTACTTTTGTGAAATCATTGACGAGGGAAGACGTTGAATACCTCTTCAGCTAATTCATTTATTTAGTTTAACGTTGAAAAAATTCCACGAAAGGGGTATTGGATACCCCCCTATTTGCTATTGTATATTTATATTCCCACCATGTAGCAACACCACGGATTCTGTCTGAAAACCGGTAAATAGAGTAGGACGATTACCATTTTAAACCACAGTTATGAGAAATTTTTTTTTATGGCTAGCCTGCCTATGTTTCGTTATGCTAATTTTATTTTCGTGTAAAAAAGAAACGACTAAGGTAGCTCCCCCTCAAGACTCACCTAATGAGAAATTAATTCCAATGATTAAATCATGGCTAGATGAACAAAAAAAAAGTTTATCCACAGCATCTTCTGCAAGAATCGATTCATTAAAATTAAATCTGAATTATGACGAAATAAGTTTGGAAAAATATAAAGAATCAAATGAACTTATAGTAATACCCATATTAAGCGGATTTAAATCGAAAAATAACAGTGATAAAAGCCCTGTAAATTATTTAGTTTTGGTTTTTGAAAATCAGGATAGTATTATCAAAGGAAATATTATTCAATACATTTCTTCAAATAACCAAAAGGTGGTTCCTCAAAATGCTTTCTATAAAATTTTTACATATCATGATCCTGGGTGCAATGGCCAATTTACAATACTTAGTATAACTGATTATTTTCAGTATGAGCTGAAGTTCGAGAACGGAAAATTAAAGTCTGTGACGGAGCTAAATAAAAAAGTTCATCCAAACGATGGCGCTGAAAGAGTAAACGAATGCATAGACTGGTACCTACAAATCTGGTATGTTTGGTCTGATGGATTTGCGCAACTCATTTCTGAAACATATGTTTTTACCACTTGTGAAGGGGATTGTGCGCAGCCAAGAATAGTTAATGGGCGCAACCTTAATGTAAATTGCAATGGCGGTGGTGGTGGTGGTGGTAATGAGTATGATATTTGTGTAAGTTCTGCAATTTCTGATTTCCAATTTGAGGCAAGCGGAGCCCAAGCTACTTCACAAAAAGAAACTATCAGTTTTAGCAGCATTGATGATATTACAAAATATAAAAATCCTAAATGGACAATTCTTAGAGGGGCAAGTGGCTGGACACTTAGGTCTGAAGAAATAGGAGTAATTAAACTTATTGATCCAACTAATAACAAATGGGCTTGGAAATCTTTAACTCATGGATCAATAAGCATGGAGGGAAGCCCATTACCTACAACCTCTATTGAGTATAATCAAGGGGTAGGCACCCCGTCGTTTACAGCAGAAACAGCGACTGCAACTACAGTTTTATTTGGCGGTATGTCCTTAAATTTTAATGTTACTTATCGGCTAGTATGCAATTGTCCAAATGTTCCATTGGTCGGGTGGTTTCCACCAATAATAAGATCTTATACATCTAATGCTTAAAGACTCAATTATCATTAAAGCAGCAACTATTGCTGCTTTAATGATTTCCTTATTATTTTTAGCGTCATCAACATGTTCGAAAAAAAACGATCTTAAATGCATAAGCTTGTGTTTTAGTTATCCGGTTAATAGCTACAAGGAAAAGGATGAAATAAAAATTTACAATTTGAAAGATACAATATCGATTTTTTATTACTCTGATTATTTGATATATCGCCTATCTCCGACAGTGAGATTTGAAACCGGCGAAAAAGTCAAGGGAACAGAACCCTATTTTATCTATAATAAAAAAAACAAGCTAGGCCTTTTATTTAGTTCATTAGAAGATTCAACTCAAGGTATAACCTATCCTGTAGATTCTTTTTTAATTAATCGGGCCTTAAAGGGAAAAGATTTAGATATTCCAGTTGACAGTTTGTGGTCTTTAATAGGAGTGGTAAAAGGCAAAGATGGGATTTTAATAGAAAAATATGGTTCTATAAAGCCAGGTGATGAAATGACAATTGACTCCATTTATTATTATTATTCAAAAAAAATGATAAAAGTGGAATATAGTTTTTCGAAAAAACTAGACAGTATTAATCGTATGAAGTTGTTTAAAGCCAGGTTTCTGTTTAATTCAAAGTATTCAAGCTCTAACAAAATTGTTCTGCCTAAAAGAGAATTATCACTTGAAATGCGTGAAGAAATCGCATCAGATTCTAAAGAAATTTTATCGCTTGTCAAAAAATTTCAAAATGGTAATAGGAGCTTAAAGTGACATTTCCTTCAAAAATAGGCTTATGATTTGTAAAATAAATTGATAATGAGAACTGGTAGAAAACTATTTTGAAGATAACAGTAGTAACGTAATTTGCTATTACTTTTATAAAATTAGTTACAATCCAATAGCATGATAGGTAAGCAGATGCAGAAGTCGCAAAATATGCAGCCAGCAATGGAAAGAAGGAATGAAACAGTTCAGAAATTAATAAGCGAAACAAAAAAAAGGCAACTTATTCAGCTGCCTTTTTTTATATGTTGGGGGTTAGTCAGGGAACTACTTTCTGCGATAATGGTATTTATGAGCGGCCAGTGATTGGCCTGTAACTATAACACCGAATACAGAACGAAGCAACCTCGCAATACTAAGAGAAGGCTTGTAGTTGTGTTTATAGATCTTCGCCTCCTCATGCCCATGAACAATTACTCTGTTTTTCATACACGGATTTTTTTAATTAACGTTTAATTTCCAGATAAAGTATGCTATAAAGTTAAAAAATTCTCCTATATATTGCAAGTGTTATTGTTAAAATTCCATCTTATGAAGCCACTAATTGCCACTTTTATTTTCATTTTATTTGTTTTCTCTCTTCCAGCACAGGTCATCCCGATCAAAAATGCTTTTCAAACTGACATCGCAAAGGTGATAAGCGATTATCCAAATGGATATAAAAACATCATTGGAGAACAGTTAATAGAAAATCCCCAGAGTATCGAATTCGAAAGTCTCGTTAAGGTTAAAGACGCCATTAAATGCCGGGTAATAAAATATAGTTCAAACGTAAAAGATATTTACTCATGGGAAGCGGATATGATGAAGACAGATGACTTTGAAACCGCCTCAAAAAAATTCAAAACACTATATAATTCATTACAACATCTTTCAGTGAATATCAATGGAAATACTGCAATATTTAAAGGAGACTATATTAAACCATCCGAGGCTATAAAATTTACCACTATAGTTTTAGATGCCGGGGATAAAACACCTGGGTTAAAGAAATTGAAACTTGCGTTGATCATGGAAACAGATATGCTTGACTGGGTAATTAAGATCCAGGTTTATGAACAAGAAAGAGAGGATAAGGAAAGGGGAAATGAAAAAGATAAATAGCATTAATTGTAAATTCCAGATCTTAAATTCCAAATTCAAAAGTTTCTTCTAACTGGTTTGGAAGTTCCTTATTAACCTTCATTAACCTAATTTCAACTCTGCTTAACCGGGTATTCAGATTCCTAGGAATATTTTCGTACCCGATCCCGATAGTCACGGGAAAAACCAACCGATTCATGAAGAAAATTTTATTGATCGCTTTATCCGGATTTATTTGGCTTACCAGTTCTGCACAAAAAAGTGGTAACGTCAAAGGAGTTGTTTTTGATACGATCGCTAAACAATCCGTCCCAGCCGCTACCATTACAGTTTTGCAGGCAAAAGATTCTTCACTGGTAACATTTACCATGACAAATAGTCGCGGAGAATTTTCATTGACCAATGTTCCTTATGGTGATTATCGCTTGCTGGTTACACATGTCAACTACCACAACGTAAATAAATATTTTACTGTAAATGATGCAAACAAAAATACTGACCTGGCAAATATTGAAGTAAGCGATAAAAACAAAGTACTTGAAGAAGTTGTGATAATGGCCGAAGCGCCACCGGTTACATTAATAGGAGATACAGTTCAATACAACGCAGGTTCCTTTAAAACAAAACCAAATGCGGTAGTAGAAGATCTTCTGAAAAGAATGCCGGGAATACAAGTAGATAAAGACGGAAAAGTGAAAGCTCAGGGACAGGAAGTAAAAAGAGTTTTGGTAGATGGAAAGGAGTTTTTCGGAAATGATCCTAAGATCGCAACTAAAAATTTACCGGCAGATGCCGTTGATAAGGTACAGGTTTACGACAAACAAAGTGACATGGCTCAGTTAACCGGTTTTGATGATGGACAAAGTGAAAAGACGATCAATCTGAAACTAAAAAAAGATAAGAAAAAAGGGGTATTTGGAAAAGTAAATGGTGGCGGAGGTACAGAAGGACGCTACCAGGGGAAATTCAATGTGAACTCATTCAAGGGTGCAAGGCAAATGTCGATGATAGGAATGGCTAACAATACAAATGCTGAAGGTTTTTCATTTATGGATATTCTAAGCTTTAGTGGAGGAATGAATCAATTGGGTGGTAATAATGGTGGTGGTGGTATCAACATTAATATGTCTTCAAACGATGCAATGGCAAGTGCAATGGGTGGCGGAAATAATAATGCCATCAACACATCATGGGCAGGCGGGGCTAATTATAACAATATTATTGGAAAAAAAATGGAAGTGCAGAGCAACTACTTCTACAACCATTATAATCCCGTTACCGATCAAAAGCTAAGTCGTCAATATATTTTACCAGACTCCACCTATTTCTATGATCAGAATTCAAGAACAGATAATCGTAACAATTCACATCGTTTTAATCTTACCTATGATTACCTCATAGACTCAATGAATTCTATAAAATTTATTCCCACGCTAACCTTACAGGAATCAAATAACCATTCTGTTAGTGCTTATGAAACGCTATCAGAACAATTGATCAGGAGTAATAGAGGTGCCAGTGATAATTTTTCTGCAAGCGATGGCTATAATTTTAATGGCACATTATTGTACAGGAAAAAATTCAGGAGAAGAGGAAGAACATTTTCGTTTAGTGTGGGTAGTACTTTGGCTAACAGTGATGGAAATGGTGAACTGCAATCTGTGAACCAGTTTTACAACAAAACAGGTAATCTTGTAAAAACCGATTCTATTGATCAACACAGTGATTTTGAAACCGAGGTAAGAGGATACAACACAAGAGCTGTTTATACAGAACCATTATTTAAAAGATCATTGCTTGAGTTCAGCGCTTCAAAAAATGAAAGCCGCTCTCTGTCCGATAAAATAACCTATGATTATGACCGGAATTCAGGTAAACACGATATTATTAACCCGTTGCTTACGAATAATTATGAAAATGTTTATGGAACGACAACTGCAGGTATCAGGATCCGTACGCAAAAGAAAAAATATAATTATTCATTTGGCGTAACATGGCAAAATGCGGATCTCAAGGGAACCATCACATCAGGAATTAAAGATTCAGTTATCACAAAATCATTTTATAATATTTTACCGAATGCGAGACTTCAGTACAACTTTACACGGTTCAAAAATCTGCAGCTTGATTATCGTGCATCAACTAATCAGCCATCGGTAACACAGTTGCAGCCGATACCGGATATAACCAACCCGATAAATATAAAAGTTGGTAATCC
>VBAS01000084.1:0-3836 GCA_005882975.1 Bacteroidota bacterium
CATTTCTTACAATGGCAACATTGAATGAAGAAGAAGGTCTGACACGAGAGCCAACCATATAATGATAAGGGTAAGCACTGAAGTGTGTTAACTCATCAAAGCCGCAATAGTTGTACTGTGAAGAGTCATACATTGAAATATCAGTATCATGCTGAACGTGACCAAAATCCTGATAGGAATTAAACTCTGGCCATTCCCAGCTATGCTTCTGCTCGTTGTATTTCGCTCCAGTTTTAGGATAATATTCTTTGCTAAGTCGAATGATCTCCCGTTCCAAATCCGGAAATTTCCTTCGGAATATAATTCCTTTATATCCTCTAAACTTATAGAAACCTCTGAAAAGCGGCAATAGAGTGATGATCCAGCTCTTTCCTCCATAAGCCGCTCCCCCATAAAGAGCCTCAAAAATTTCATCTGGAAGAGATACAAGACTCTCTTGAACAGGATGTGGTTTAATATTCTTCTCTCTAGTAAAATCCTCAAACATCCCATTGCCTGGATCACCAGAGACGATGTTATTAGCTACTGAAATAGGCATCCATTCTCGCTTTTAACTCTTCTACTACTGCTTCCAATCTAACAACTCTCAATCCTAGAGTTTGTATCTTCGACTTAGCGGCTCGGATGTTCCTCAAAGTAGTATCTTGAGGATTACGCTTTTTTGTTTTTTTCTGCATCACGCATGTGTCCTGTGATGTGAAAGATTTCTAAAGATAACAGTGCTAAATATATGAATACATTTTTATGATTTTTACGAGATGCATTATATGCTAGAACTGGTAATGTACAACCAAATAGCAAACCATGACAAGCCGCTTTGAGAAGATCATCCTCTCTTAAGGTTGCCATGACTTTCTATTATTTCCAACTTATGAGCTTCATATCCACGTACGAATGCAGCAAATAAAGAAGATTCGGTATCTTCCAGTGTTGTAACACGACTCAATATATTAAGATAATCAGCAGTCTGTGTAAAGCTAGTCCAAGCTTTCATCAATAAATCGAATTGAAGAACAGGCATTATACAATATCCTTATCAATAATGCATAGGGCAAGAACAACTATTCCAACAGTAAAAAGAACAACTGATACTACAAGTATGAAAAGCATTTTCTTACTTCTTTGATCTAGTAGTTTTACTCTTCTTAGACTTCTTCTTTTTAGTCTTTTTAGGAACATGAGGATATGCTAGAAGAGGAACATACATTGTTTCAAATGTAGCTGCTGAGGAATAACTTTTAGTCTTAACACCGTCAGAATATTCAACATAATATCCTCCAATTGTTGGATGATATGTAGTCATATAATTAGCATCTACTTGAACTCTGAAGGCACCAATATCAAACTGTAGAGAAGCACTTCCATCAGGATTAGCATGAATAACAGTAATCTGAGCCGCTGCCACCGGAGCACGACACTTCCAAAGTGGCAATGCTTTAAGGACCATGTCAGACTCCTTTCTTCGGATATGGAGCTACTCTTACACAGTAATTATCTACAGATGGAACATCGTATGTAGAACCATTCGGACAAGTATAGTGACAAGTAGGACCTGAATAATCTGCAGGAGTTAGAACACAAGCTTTTCCACCTTTAGTAGTTGCATCTTCTCCACATCCATCAGTGCTAATATCTCCTACAATTCCATTACAACCAGTTACTGTGTGACCTTTAAATAACATTGGAACTTTTGAAGGAGAAGTTGGTCCTTCAATCGTACAAGCCGCTATCGAGATTGCAACTGCTACTGCGAGAATTGCATAACGCATTATCATCCTTGAGGAGGAATAGGAGAAGGAACTCCAGGATTGAGACGAACATACTGATCAAAATCAGCCTTCAATTGCCTTAGAACAGCCCATGAATTAATATTGCTCTGATTAAGTGCTAAAAGAAGATTATGCATACTAACATCACCACTCTGAAGCAAACCAACCTTTGCTTCGAGAACTGCTAGACGGCTAGGAACACTTGCCTTCTTTGTCTTACGAACTGCCTTTTTGTGCTTTGCCATTTTCTTTCTCCTACAAAGCTACGATATGCCACACAGAGCCATTGAACCAAACTAATGCAGTTACTAATCCTCCGCCTGTTGGAACTGCGCCTACAGAAGGTAAAGAAGCATCATTTACAATTGCCAAAGCTGGAGTTCCTAGAGCTGGAGCAGTTGGCAAATCTGCTACAGTATAAACATTAATTGTATTTGCTTGTGGTGCCATATTATGCTACGAATGTTCCAACGTTACCAGCAAATAATCTTGTTGCTCTATAAAAACTTCCTCTACGAGGAGTAACTGTTCCTGCAGATGATGTGACACGAAGTCGAATGTTTCCAGCCGTTCCTACGTTAACAACAGCTACTATTCTAGCAAATTGTTCTGTTGCCGTTGTTAATGTCCCTGTCACCGGCAATGCAGCAGCGGCTGTAGTTGTAGCATCAATACCTCCACCATTCTGTGCTCCATTAGTTCCAATACCTCCTACTGGACACATATCATAATAAGCTGCAATATTTGTATACGTTTGAGTATTTGTCAATGTCCATGTAACAGTTCCCGCAGTAGTTTTAGTAAACCACACAAAAAATTCCATCAGATAGATGGCATTAAGAACTGTAGGAAATGAAGAAGTTGCACCGAAGAAGTCGGCAATTGTTGGACCTAATGCAGAACCGTCAGCATTAAGTCGAAAGATTTGAAAGTCACTGCGTTGAGCACGACCAGAAGTTGTATCTATTGTATCATAGAATGAAGTGCCATCATATTCAGTAGCACCTGCAACTGGAGTCGTAAGATTTGTTCCAGCATTAAAAGTTAATGGAGCAACAGTTGCCGTTCCGGCTGTTAGTAATTCTCCTGTGAGAGTCTTATTTGTAAATGTCTCAATACCATCTAATGTAGCAAAGACTCTAACAAGGGATGCATCATCTATTGTAGATAATTTCTTACTAGAATTTACAAAGACCTCAGTGCTACTAGCTGGAGGCTGAGCCGGTGTTGATTCGTTAGAAATAATAAGACTCATTGTATTCTCTACAATTCAAAAGCAATGAAATTAGTATATATGAGTCGATCATTAACTACGCTACCAGTAGGAACACCCGTATCAAAATATGTCTCAGCAAACATAGCAAAATCAAACCAATATGCTGTGTTTATAAGCAAATTTGACGCAATTGTACTGAGAGCATACTGGTAAGAAGTAGATCTAATAGTCATATTAATAACTGTCGGATTTCCTACCTTTATACCCGTACTAGGAAGAGCAGTGGCACCAGAAGCAGGAGGAGTTCCAACTCCATAATATAACTGCAATCGTTCTTGATAGCCTGTTCCTCCGCCAGCAGCGGCATCAATAACTCCAGTTATAAGAATACGAATATTTCCACTTGTTTTTGGTGTTACAATCTGTGTTGAATTTGTAGATGCTAATCCAGTCATCTTTTCAATATTATCTGCATTTGTAAATGCAATAGTTTGTGTTGCAGATACTAAAGCTCCTATATTGGGAGCACCCTGTCTAATCTCAAACCTTCCACCTGATCCAATCGTTAACTTTTTACCAGAATTGATTGTATAAGGACCAACAACTATAGAAGAGTTATTTGGAAGGATTGCGAGGTTTAGGTCTTGAATTCTAGGAATCTGTTCTAATTGATCATCTTTTGGAGTATTAAATCCAGGCCACAAATCATCATCAATACCATCTATTCCATCTTGTCCTGGAAAACCTTGCAGTCCTTGAATGCCGGTTGCTCCAGACGTTCCAGGAATAAAACTATCAGAACCATCTTCACCGTCAAAACCAGGAATTCCTATTGAACCAGATCCAGATCC
>VBAS01000084.1:3874-4071 GCA_005882975.1 Bacteroidota bacterium
GCCTGTTCCAGGAATACCTTGAGGTCCTTGAATTCCTTGTGGTCCTTGAACTCCTGGAAATCCATCTGCTCCATCATCACCATCTATTCCAAAAACTCCTATTCCAGGAATTCCTTGAATCCCTTGAGGGCCAGGTGTTCCTGAAGGAGGATTAAAGATTGGCATTACGTTGTGAACTCTTGAATCGAAAGAGTGCT
>VBAS01000301.1 GCA_005882975.1 Bacteroidota bacterium
GATCTTAATGTGATGTATATAAATTTTGGTAAGTATGAAATAACAAATGCTGTGCTAATTATTGTGCAGCCATTAAATTCGTACTATTACTATAGTTATTTAAAAAAAATGTGGAGATTTATTCTCGTTACTATCAAGGCGAACCTAAATTTATTTGAAACGATAGAACAGTAAATCTATATTTTGATTGGAATACATATTTTATCTCAACCATCGCTCATTGATAAGTTAAATAAAAAAGCACTTAGTGATTTGATCATTCTAAGTGCTTTCCAGCTCCCCCTGTTGGACTTGAACCAACGACCCTCTGATTAACAGTCAGATGCTCTAACCAACTGAGCTAAAGGGGAATCTCCCTATCCCTATCGGGAATGGGGCTGCAAATATAGAGAAAAATCGTCTTGAGAAAAACAGAAAAAACTATTTCAACCATCCAAATAATCCACCAGTTTCTTCTACTCCAACAAATATTCCATCTTCTTTTATTTGTACTGGCCAGTGTTTCAGGTAATAGCCTTCGCCACTTGTGTTACGACCGTTTTCCATATTGTATTTATATCTGTGTAGCGGACAAACAATATTTCCCAACGCATCAATAAAACCTTCTGCAAGCATACCACCTGCATGGGGACATTTATAGGCAAAAGCAAATAAGGCATCTTTAAATTTCCCCAAACAAATATTCTTTCCATCCAGATCAACAACGGCGATATTATTGGCACCAAATTCAACCTCACCCAAACTATCTGCTACCTTATGCCAATTCATGAATAAAAATTCAAAAGTTAAAAGTCAAAACTCAAAAACAACTTAAAGTCATCTATTTTTTACTTTTTAGTTTTGACTTTTGAGTTTAATAGAGGAATTCTGTTTTGTAGGGGTATCTTACTTTATATACTTCTCTTACTCTGTCAAGAATCGTTTTTCTGAGCAAATCAAGATTTCTTTTTTCAATTGCGGACATAAAGACCACTTTGCCTTCTGTTTCTCTTTCCCATCTTTCATGGAGGTCTTCAAGGATCTCTTTTTTTACATTTTCATCCAGCCATTCGTCAAACACATTTTTCTCATACAGGTCCATTTTATTAAAGACCACGATAATGGGTTTGTCAAAAGCCTTTATATCCTGGAGAGTTTTATTTACCACACCCATTTGTTCTTCATAAGCCGGATGTGAGATGTCA
This sequence comes from Bacteroidota bacterium, assembly GCA_005882975.1. Classification (GTDB taxonomy): domain Bacteria; phylum Bacteroidota; class Bacteroidia; order Chitinophagales; family Chitinophagaceae; genus VBAS01. The sequence goes on from VBAS01000301.1 coordinate 1,185, forward strand.
ACTACATGCAACAATATATCTGCCTCTCTTACTTCATCCAGTGTGCTTTTAAAACTTTCAACCAGGTGGTGTGGCAATTTGCGAATGAATCCAACAGTATCACTTAACAAAAATGGAGTGGTTTCAAAAACAACTTTTCGGGTCGTAGTATCCAGCGTCGCAAATAATTTATTTTCTGCAAATACATCGCTTTTACTCAGCAAAGTCATGATAGTTGATTTCCCAACATTGGTATACCCTACTAATGCAACACGGATGAATTCACCCCTATCCTTTCGTTGTGTAAATGCCTGCTTATCTATTTCCTTTAATCTTTTTCTTAGCAAAGAAATCTTATCACGCACAATACGACGGTCAGTTTCAATTTCAGATTCACCCGGTCCTCTTGTACCAATACCGCCTCCCAAACGTTCAAGGTGTTTCCACATACCACGAAGCCTTGGTAAAATATATTGGTATTGCGCCAGTTCAACCTGAGCTTTTGCCTGTGCAGTTTTTGCTCTGCTTGCAAAAATGTCGAGGATCAGGTCACTACGATCAATTGTTTTTACATCAGTAGCTTTTTCAATATTGTTGATCTGCGCACCGCTTAGTTCATCGTCAAAAATGAGGACACGAACATTTTTTTGCTGACAGTAATCCTTTATTTCTTCCAGCTTGCCTTTGCCAACAAACGTCTTGCTATCAGGATGCTGTAATTTTTGTGTGAATCTTTTTACGGTTACAGCACCCGCTGTTTCAGCAAGAAAAGCAAGTTCATCGAGATATTCCTGTACCTGGGTTTCTGTCTGGTCCTTGTGAATTAATCCCACTAATACCGCTTTCTCCTCTTTTAGTATACTATTTTTTTTGTCGAGCATTATTTCTTTTAAGCAATTGGATGCAAAAATAAAAGCATCCGTTCAAGGCGGATGCTTTTATGATATTATTATTTAAATTCTTTTTTTAAAGACCGCTTATTGTTACGCCTACGGACCATGGTTTTACCTGCGGGCCAAGACCTTCTTTTATTAAACTATTGAATTGATAGGTGCCAAATGCCGAAATAAATCCATAACCAACGCGGAAAGTACCCTGGAACCGATTGCCATTAAAAAAATACTTGTCTTTATTTTTCTGAACGAATTTGTCATCAAACCCGGTGACTATGTGACCATTTTTGTCTTTCCACTCTTTTCCTTTTGTATGTGCCGACATTTGTATACCCACTTTCGCTCCGATCGCTACTTTAAAACTTTTGTTAGTATTCTCCGGATTCAAAACGAAGCGAAGCTCTAATGGCAATTCTGCAAATGCATTTACCAGTTTGTATTTATTAAAATGATTGGTATCTGCAAGATTTTTAAATTCCAATGGCTTTAAGTGATTGGTTATCGTAACAGTTGTTTTTTCGAAAAACATATTATCAACCCCGACGCCTGGCCCAAAAGCTATACTGAAACGTGGATCCGTTTTAAAAGGCATATCGATCATAAAATAAGCATTAAAAGTGTTGGACCAACCCCTTTTATGAATGCTATCCGGTATGTTTGCCCAGTTGAGCCACCCGTATTGAATCATAAAATGATCGTTGGCACGGTTGGTCAGTTTTACCTGGCTCCAATCTTTTTTCTTCTTGTTAGTAGAAGTAGTAGGTTTATCCTGAGAAAAAAGAAATAAAGAGAAAGAAATCGCTACAGCTACAGATAAAAATTTTTTCATATTCAGTTATGTAATGGACAAAAGTATTTTTGTCGCGGTTAACAAAAGGTTAAAGAACCTTTCAAGTAATAAAATAAAAAAGCGGAACCATGTTCCGCTTTTTTAGTGGACCCTGTTGGGATCGAACCAACGACCCTCCCGATATGTATCGGGATGCTCTAATTGGGCAATTGCGCTATTAATTTTTTCAGATAGCTACTGCTTTTCCAACTTTCAACTGCTTTTCTCTTGCTGATGCCTTAGATTTCTCATCGAAACATTCAGTATAACAAATTTTCCAATCTTTAGCCTTAGAAGTAAATCCTTTATGATTTGAAAGATGCTTTCTAAGTCTTTTAGAAGGATCAGCAGAAGATCCGATATAATAAAGATCTAAACTGGCAGAAAAAAGGATATATACATAATACTCCAAGCTCTGCAAATTTTGTGGACCCTGTTGGGATCGAACCAACGACCCCTTGATTATGAGTCAAGTGCTCTAACCGTCTGAGCTAAGGGTCCTGACTAATTAAATAGTCAAATATTTTTATCAATTAAGAACTATTATCAACCAACGACCGTCCCGATAAAATCGGGATAATCTAACCGTCTGAGCTAAGGGTCCTGACTAACTAATTAGTCAAATATTTTATATCAATCAATAACTATTATCAACCAACGACCGTCCCGATAAAATCGGGATGCTCTAACCGTCTGAGCTAAGGGTCCTGAGCTTTTTGGCTCCGGGCGGCAAAAATAAAAAAATAAAGTGTAGTTGAATAATTATTTCAATTCTTCAAAATCTATGTAGTCTCCCGATTGCTGTTTTTTGTTTTCAGTTGCCGGAGTTGCAGGTTGTTGATAAGGCTGTTGTTGACCCATATTATCTTGCATACGGCTATGCATTTCACTAAATTGTTTCTTTACCTGTCTTGTAGTTTTATAGATAGGAATGATGAAATTAAATACCAGCCTGTAAGCAAGATAGATCAGGAATGCAAAAAATAAATAACGTAACATGGGTACAAAGTTAATTTGCAG
>VBAS01000041.1:0-1377 GCA_005882975.1 Bacteroidota bacterium
TCATTAGAAGCTATTTTTCTTACACTATTAGTACTAAAGAGTCAAAATCAAATGACGAAAGAAGCTGATAGGCGGACCAACCTCGATCTACAAATCAATATGCTTGATGAACAGGAAACAACAATGATCTTAAGAATGGTTCAAAAAATTGCCACTCATTTGGGGTTGGAAGATGAAATGGGTGATCATAGAAAAGAATTGAGTGAAGATACTGATATAAATAAGGTAGCAAAAACACTAGATGAGAATCAAAAATAAAGTAATACATCCTTCACTGTATTCGTGTCGTAAGAACCTGAAAGACTAAATAAGTTTTATGGAACTATTTGTTTGGTGAGATGTATTTTATACTAAAAGGCTTCACGCAAAGACGCTAAGAAAAAACAAGACGCAAAGATTTCTTAATAAACTTTGCGCCTTTGCATGAAAATATAACTTATTATTTTCAGATCTATTTGGGAGTTTCCCTGTCAAAAACCCAAATGCTATGGTGATCCTGCGGTTTTCCTTTAAATACTTCGTCAGCGACAAATTCATTTTGACTATTCCCGAATTTGTAGTTGACAATATTTGAGAATTTTTTTCTCCATAGTGTTGATCGCAAACCCTTTTCTATATGTTCTAATTTGCCTTTAAATAATATTTTTACTTTCCTTGTCTTTCCATCAGCGGTCATCTTAAAACTTATTTTCTTTTTCTTGTCGCCAAATACGTGATACCGTGTTAAGCTAAATTTGTCACCTTCTTGGTTTATTATAAACACAGTACTTGTTAATCCTTCCGGAGGGTGTTCTAATGTACTTTTTTCTAAGTTTAGCACCCATGTCCCTGTATAGTTAGGTACTTGAGAAAAAACTCTCGATTGATAAACAAATAATCCAAGTACGGTCAGTAAAGTTTTGGTTTTAATCCTCATATGACCAAGGGTTATTATAGTAAAACTTCACTTAGGTTTTTTAAACTCTTTTAATTTTTCACAATGAATAGCTGGGCCGGTAAAGCATCATAAACCGTGATAGAGAATCACCACGCAAACCTGTCATGGAGGCTACCCATTGTTTGGGAAAAGAACGGTCAACATAATATTCCTGCTCTTCTTTGATCAGTCGTTTTTTTAATTGTCTTTTTTGTTTTGCTTCCTGGGAGAAATGACTGAATGGGCTCAATGAAATACCAAATCCATATTGCGGTGTGTTATGACCCGTTATATTGGGCAACCTATACATGTTATCATAATAATTTCGCCGGGCAAGTGAATCGCCCTGGTAACTACTGGTGACCGTAACATTTTTTAAAGTAATAATTTCATTGCGCAATGTGACATCATGTTGCGCCAGCAACATAGAATAAACTACCGTTACCGTGTCAGGTCTATAT